>JBAPNK010000017.1:0-20705 GCA_049279095.1 Minisyncoccia bacterium | reverse complement strand
ACCATCGCGATGCGGAGATGGGTTTTTGTGTTCATTAATCGTATTATACAGCATTTTAAGCTTATTTTACAAGGGTAAAATAGTTGACAAAAGGACTTAGATATGCTATCATATAAGTGTAGTTGTTCGTCGAAAAAATCCAAAAAATTAGGAGAAAAAGCAGATGCACGGAGTTTACTATGTTCTTGCGACATTGCCCATCTGGGCGACGGCCGCGATTCTTTTCACAATCACAATGGCGGCCATTCTCGTCGGTCGCGACATCTTTGAGGGCTTGCCCTACAATGTCGCGTACTCGGCGGTGATCGGCGATGCGGGTCTCGTAATCGGGATATTGATTGCGGCGACCATCCTGCAACGGGGCGGAACTTACATTCCGCAAACCCTGCAGAGTGGGACGATGCAATTCTTTCTTCTGGTCTGCTGTTTTGTCCTCGGGATAACAGCATGCTCGCTTACGCTCGGTTCGCGATCAGGGCAACTCATGGACATCTATCATGATGTTGTCATCGCACCGATGATTTTGTTTCTCGCTGTCACTCTCGTACCCGTGATTTACTACAACGGGAACGAGACGGAGAAAACGGCGCTGCTGTGTTTCGTAGTGTTGTGGGCTGGTCTCGTTGCGTTTGACATCAAGTACAAACGCATGGACCAACGCTCATGGTTGCAGAATCATGGCGTCACACTGAAAGGAGGTGGCAAGAAATGAAAATTATCATTGTGGGGGTAATCCTTATTCTCTTGTTGGGGTGGAGATGGGGAGGAGAGTAACAAACTAACCGGTCACTAGGGACCGTGGAATCCTAGAACAACATCGGGCCGATGTAGCAATGTTACACTAGCCCACGCGCCATGGTGGTGGATGGAAATCCGCTGCTGGGGTTTTTTGTTTTCTGCTTGATATTCATTTTATTTTTTGATATATTATTCTTATGAAACAAGAAGAACGAAAATTTACCGCAGTTTATAGAAAGTCAGGCAAATGGTATTCTGGCTGGATTGAAGAAATTCCCGGCGTGAATACCCAGGGAAAAACCTTGGCAGAAACCAAAGAAAATTTGAAAGAAGCGCTTTCACTGATACTTGAAACCAACCGCCTTTTATCAAGAAAATCCGAAGGCCGATCTTTTATTACTCGAGAGAGTTTGGCTGTGTTTGCTTAATTTTTTATGAAACAGGTTGATCTAATAAAACATATTCGCAAATATGGCTGTGTTTTTGTGCGTGAAGGCGGCTCACATAGTGTTTGGCTTAATCCAATAAATTTAAGAACTTCCACTGTGCCGAGACATAACGAAATAAATAATTATACCGGTAAAAATATTTGCCAAGATTTAGGCGTGCCAATAATTAAAAAACGATAAAAAGAATTTACCCAATATCATCCGGCGGGGTGGTGCGAATGTTGAAGTGATATTTTTTAAGAAACAGAATCAAGAGGCCGAGCAGGAAAATCACGCTGACAAACGCCGCGTAGTAGTTCAAATATTTTCCTATGAGCGCGTAGGCATGCCCGAAAAATATTCCTATCATTAACATAACAAAAGATTGAATGCTGGAAATTATCGCGCAGGTTTTGAAATATCTTTTGTATGGCACATGCGAAGCGCCGGCGGCGACTAGGCCGACAAAACCGATGCCGTGAATGAGTTTGGACATGGCGATGGCTTTTTTATGATTGCTGTGAAAATAGGCTTTGGCTTTTTCCAAGCGCGACTCGGTGATTTTAAAATAATGCAAAAATCTTTTGCCCGAGTAGCCGATATAGTAAATTATTCCGTCGCCGACGATGTCGCCCAAAACCATAATTATATAAACCAAAAATGGATTGAAAAATTTTAAGGTCACCAAGAATCCGCAAACGACTGTCACGATCGGTCCTTCGATAATCGCCAACGGAACCAAAATGAGATATTTATAAGTCAGCAATAAATTAATCATTCTCGATAATATACCATAAATAAAAAAATAATCGAGGGTAGTCCTCGATTATTTTAATGCGCCACAGTGAAGGCTATGATTTTTCGCGCGCCGAATTTTTTCAAAACCTTTTTGGCTTCCGCCAGGGTCGCGCCAGTGGTGGTTATGTCGTCTATTAATATTATATTTCTGTTTTTTATTTTATTTTTTTCTGTTTCTTTGACAACAAAAGAGCCTATAATATTTTTTAATCTTGTATTTCGGTCTTTGATTCGCGCTTGATGTTCGGTTTCTTTGGTTTTGATTAAAATATTTTTTTCCAGAGTAAAGACCTCACCCCCAGCCCCTCTCCTTGTGAAGGAGAGGGTAGCCATTTCTTGGCAAATCAGTTCCGCTTGATTGTAGCCGCGTTCGCGATATCTTTGGGGCGAGAGAGGAATCGGAATTAAAATCGGATCGGTGAAATTTTCCATCACCGATAATTCGGAGCATTCTTCCAAAATTTTTTCATAAATAATTTCCGCAAAGATTTTTGCCAGTCGTTTTTTGCCGCTGTATTTGAACAGCCACAACGCTTTTTTGAGCGGCGGATCTTGGTAATCATACACGGAGAAAATCCAATCGGCATTTTCTTTTTCCGCCGGAGGAAATTGCGCCAGACAATGGAGACACAAATCCGCTCCGGTTTTATCGCAGGCGACGCAGCGAGCCGGGAAAACGAGATCCAAGATAGTGTTAAAAAAACCCATATGTGATATAATCTTAACATAATGTATAATCCTTTTAAAAACATTTTTTCCAGTATCGGCAAAATTAGCGGCGGAGGCGGAGATTCGGCGGTTGGCATCGACATCGGCTCGAGCGCGATTAAAATTATTGAAATCAAGAAAAAAGGTGGCAAAGCGGTCTTGCAAACCTACGGCTCCATTGCGCTCGGACCTTACAACAATTTGGACGCCGGACTTGTTACCAATTTGCCGATCGAAAAAATCACGCTGGCTTTGCGGGAAGTTTTGAAGCAGTCCGGCGTGAATGCCAAGGAGGTAGCTTTGGCGATTCCGGTGCAATCCAGTTTGATTTTTACCATCGAGCTGCCGGCGAATATCAGGGAAGAGCAACTGGCCACGATTGTTCCGACCGAAGCGCGCAAATATATTCCGGTGCCGATCACGGAAGTTTCGCTGGATTATTTCATTTTGCCGCAGAAAGAATCTTCTTTTTCCGAACTGAACGGGGAAGCGAACACTCTCGACGCAAAAAATGTTTCCCAAGACAAGACGAGCGTTTTGGTGGTGGCTACCCAAAATGACGCAGTGGCCAAATATCGTTCGATTGTTTCGGAATGCGAGCTTGCCGCCGCTTTTTTTGAAATTGAAATATTCGCTTCCATTCGATCCAATTTTGAGCACGAACTTTCTCCGGTTTTGCTGATGGACTTCGGCGCCTCGCGCACCAAACTTTCCATCGTTGAATTCGGTTTAGTCAAAGGTTATCACACCATTGACCGCGGCGGAGCGGATATCACCAATTCCATTTCCAAATCCTTCGGCATTCCTTTCGGCGAGGCGGAAAAGATGAAAAAAGATTTCGGTTTTCTGGGGAATTCGTCCGAGAAAAACCTGCCTGACACGATTAAAGTTCACATTGATTACATTTTTTCCGAAGCGAACAATGTGCTTTTGAGTTATGAAAAAAAATACAATCGCGCCATCAGCAAAGTGATTATGACCGGCGGCGGGGCGCTTTTGAAGGGCTTGAAAGAAATGGCCATCAACAATTTCCGCGCGGAAATTGAAATCGGCCAACCGTTCGCCAAAATCGGCACGCCGGCGTTTTTGGAAAAAGTGATCGAAAATATGGGTCCCGAATTTGCGGTGGCCATCGGGCTGGCTTTGCGCAAGTTGCAGTAAAAATTTTTTTTGTGCAAAGTTATGCACAATTTGCTTCTCTTAAATTTGTTTTTGTAATATAATGAGAGAATAAAATGGAACCGAATTTTCAAACATCTTTCATACCCAAAAAGCCGATTGTCAAAGAACGCGCCGCGCCGTCGCGGCCGGTCGGGTTTTTGCTCGTTGCCGCCATTGTTATTTTATTCGCGGTCCTGCTTTTGACCGGCGGCCTTTATTTTTATAAAACAGTGCTTGTAAAAGATATTGCCGGCATGCAAAATACTCTGACGCTGGCTCAAAGTCGTTTTGAACCGTCCAAGATATCTGAGTTGCAAATTTTAGACAAACGATTGATTGCGGCGACAGAAATTTTAGGGAATCATGTCGCGATTACTCCGATTTTCACCGCTTTGCAAAATGTTACGATGGAAACCGTTCGCTATACCAAATTCAGTTATAATTTGGGAACGAATCCGAATGCCGATGTGAACATTCAAATGTCCGGCATTGCCGTCGGATATCGTTCGGTGGCTCTGCAATCAGATTTATTCGCGCAGAATAAGACTTTCATCAATCCGATTTTTTCCAACCTGACGCTGGATAACAGCGGCAATGTTCTTTTCGATTTGAATTTTTCGGTCGATCCGAGTTTTATCAATTACAAACAAACGCTTCTGACCCAAAGCTAAAGCATTAAATTTATGACCAGATTCATTATGCCAATTATTTTGATCGGAATCGCAGTCGCCGCTTTTTTTATGCTGGCTAATCCTATTTTTAACGACATCTCTGCTCTGAAAACTCAGGTGACATCTTACAATGAAGCCTTGAATAATTCCAAGGCATTGGAAGACAAACGCGACACATTGACGGCCAAATATAACACAATTGATCCTAACGACTTGATAAAATTGCAAAAGCTTCTGCCGGACAATGTGGACAATATTCGTTTGATTTTGGAAATCGGACAGATTGCGGCTCCTTACGGAATGGTTTTGACAAATGTTCAATATGACGCGTCCAATTCGACTGCCGCGCCGGCGACCGCCGGCGCGGCAGTGCAAGGCGGCGCCGTGGCCAGTCCGGCCCCGAGCGATTACGGGACTTTTAATTTGGAATTTTCCGTTTCCGGGACTTATGATAATTTTATCAATTTCACTAAGGACATGGAAAACAACCTTCGCATTGTGGATATCTCGTCCGTTTCTTTTTCTTCGGACACCGGAACGGCCACTGTCGCCAAAGCCGGCGCGCCGGAAGTTTACACTTATGATTATAAAATTAAAACCTACTGGTTAAAAAGCTAAAATGCCAAAAATTAGAAACATTTTAATATTTGTGGGAATCGCGGCCGCGCTTTTTATGGTTTACTTTTTTTTCATCAAACCGTCTTCTTCGGGATCAGCCGATTTAGTCTCTTCCGCCTCAACCGCCGCTTTACCGAGCGGGAACAGTTCCGGAACGGGAACTTCTCCGGTTGGCCAGGATTTTCTTTCCTTGTTGCTGAATGTCAATAACATAAAACTTGACGATTCCATTCTGTCCGATCCCGCTTTTGCCAACTTGCATGATTCCAGCATTACTTTGGTGCCGGACGCGGTTGTCGGTCGGCCGAATCCGTTTGCGCAGTTTGGCGCGAATGCTGTTTCCATTCCCGCCAATTCTTCGAGCGCGCCAATTATTCCAACTACAACTCCAACAACCCCCATCGCACCCGCCACGCCGACCGGAATTCCCGCTTCCCCTAAACCTTAAATTACTATGAGTTTTTTAGAAGAACTGGCAAAAAGAGGAGTCATCAAAGCAAGCCAAATCGGCGAGATTAAAAATCGCGCCAACGACAAATACGGAGGAGACACTGACGAAGCTTTAATCGAATCCGGCATCCCGGAAGACAAGATTCTTGAAATCAAAGGAGCCTATTTGGGCTTGCCGGTGAAAAATGTCAATCGGGAAAATATTTCTTTCAATGTTTTAAAATATATTTCGGAAGACTCCGCCTTGCATTATCACTTTGCGCCGCTCGAATTGAAAGATGGCGTGCTCCAAGTCGGGGTGCTCGATCCGGAAAATATGGAGGCGCTCGACGCATTGCAATTTATCTCGAATAAGATCGGCATTCCTTTTAAAATTTTTCTCATTTCCAAAACCGATTATGAAAATATTGTTCAAACCTACAAAGGCATCGGGAGCCAAGTGGAGGAGGCCCTGAATGAATTAAGCCAGGAAGAAATGGCCGATGTCAAGAGTTTAAGCGAAAAGGATTTAAGCAAAGAGATCAAAAATATCAAGCCGGGCGAAGAGGCGAAAATTGTGGAAGACGCGCCGGTGATAAAAATCGTGGCGGTTATTTTGAGGAATGCCCTCGAAGGCGGCGCTTCGGATATCCATATCGAATATACCGGCGAGAAAGTAAAAGTCCGTTTTCGGGTGGATGGCATTTTACATACGACCATCGTTCTGCCGCCGAATGTCTACGGCGGCATTGTGGCGCGCATAAAAATTCTGGCCAAATTGCGTCTGGACGAAAAACGGAAACCGCAAGACGGATCGTTCAGCGCCAATATTGACGGACGGAAAATCGATTTTCGCGTCTCTACCATGCCGGCTTATTACGGCGAGAAAGTTGTGATGCGAATTTTGGATTCGGAAAAAGGAGTCAAGCCACTCTCCGAACTTGGTTTGTCGAAAGTTAATTTGGCAATAATGCAAGAAGCGATCAAAAAGCCTTATGGACTTATTCTGATTACCGGTCCGACCGGTTCCGGAAAATCCACCACCTTGTATTCATTAATGAACGCGCTCGACAAGGAAAAAAGCAACATTGTGTCTTTGGAAGATCCGGTGGAATATCATATGCCGGACATCAATCAATCTCAAATGATGCCGGAAATAGGTTACACTTTTGCCTCGGGACTTCGTTCGATTCTCCGTCAAGATCCGGACATAATCATGGTCGGAGAAATTCGCGACAAAGAAACCGCGCAACTGGCGATTCAAGCCGCCCTGACCGGGCATTTAGTCCTTTCCACTTTGCACACCAACAGCGCCGTCGGCGCGATTCCGCGCTTGGTGGATATGGGCATCGATCCCTATTTGATTGCTCCGACCTTGATTGTTTCCATAGCTCAGCGCCTGGCGCGAATGACTTGTCCGTCTTCGCGCAAAGAGCTTCCGATGGACGAGAGCGTGCGAACGCAGATCGAAGAACAAATGAAGGACTTGTCGGAGGAATTCAAGCCGGCCATCGGCGATAAAATGTATGACACCGTTCCTTCGGGCGAGTGTCCTTCCGGCACGCGCGGCCGAATCGCGGTTTTTGAAATGTTCAAAGTGGACAAAGAAATGCAGGCGGTGATTTTGAAAAATCCCACCGAGGCGGCGATTTACGCGGTTGCGCGCAAGAAAGGCATGTTGATGATGCGCGAAGACGCGATGCTGAAATCTCTCCAAGGCGTCATTCCGTTCACCGAAGTGTATAACTTTAACAATGCGAATGAGTAAAAATGTAGTATAATAAATCCATATGGAAGGTGATAAGAAAAAAATTTTAATAGTGGACGACGACAGTTTTCTTTTGGATATGTACGCGCTGAAATTCAGCCAGAATAATTTTGAAGTTTATACGGCGGCTTCCGGCGCGCAGGCCTTGGAAAAATTAAAAGGCGGATTGTTGCCCGATGTGATGCTGATGGATATTATCATGCCGGAGATGGACGGTTTTGAAATGCTGGCGCAAATCAATCGGGAAAATTTGTGCCCGAATTGCCTGAAAATAGTTTTGTCCAACAAAAGCGAGCAGAAAGACATCGATGAAGGCAATAGTTTGGGTGTCGTCGGCTACATTGTGAAAGCGAATTCCACTCCGACGGAAGTGATTGACAGCGTGATTAAAATTTTGGAAAAGAATGTTATTATTCAAAAATAAAAAATTATGACCGATTACAGAAAATTTTTTGATGAACTGGTTTTAACCGTAATGCGCGAGAATGGCTCCGATTTGCACTTGGGCGCCGGTCGCGCGCCGGCGATTCGCGTCGTGGGCGAGCTTATTTTTTTGGTCAAGTATCCGGTTTTAACGGCGGAGGATATGCTGGGGTTTTTGGGCGAGGTCTTAAAAAAAAAGGAGATTGAGAAATTTGAAGATGATAAAGAAATAGATTTTTCTTATGATTTTCATGGCGAAGCGCGACTGCGCGGCAACGCTTTTTTTCAAAAGGGTTTGATTAATCTGGTTTTTCGCGTGGTTCCGAAAGTGCAGACATTGGCGGAATTGCGTCTGCCGACAATTCTGGGAGATTTGGCCCGTAAGAAGCAGGGATTTTTCTTGGTGGTCGGTCCGGTCGGATCCGGAAAATCCACCACGCTCTCGGCGATGGTAAATTTGATCAACAATGAACAAGCGCGCCACATTGTGACCATTGAAGATCCGATCGAGCATGTTTATGTGGCTAAAAGATCCATTATCAATCAGCGGGAAGTGGGGATCGATACTAAAGATTTTCATATAGCGTTGAAAGAAGTTTTTCGGGAAGATGTCAATGTAATTATGGTGGGCGAAATGCGCAATCAGGAAACAATTTCCACCGCGGTGACCGCGGCGGAGACCGGACACTTAGTGCTCTCAACCTTACACACCAACACGGCTTCGCAGACGATTGATCGCATCATTGATTCTTTTCCGGGCGATCAGCAGGATCAAATTCGCATTCAGCTGGCGGCGTCTTTGCTCGGTATTTTTTCCCAGCGGCTGATTCCGCGAATCGCGGGCGGACTTATTCCGGCTTACGAATTGTTGATCAATAATACCGCCGTGGCCAATTTGATTCGGGAAAAGCGCACGCATGAAATAGATGTCGTGATTGAAACCGGAACCGAATCCGGCATGGTGGACTTGAATCATTCGCTTTTGGAATTGGTCCGTTCCGGAGAAATTTCCATCGAGAATGCTTATCAATATTCGCTGAATCCGAAAGGGTTGGAAAGACTCGTTTAGAAATTTAAATATTTTAAAATGTTATTCCAATATAAAACAATTGACGCGCAGGGCGCGAACAAAGAGGGAGAAATTGACGCTCCGAATCGTGATATGGCGATCAGTGCTCTGCAACGGCGGGGATTGGTGGTTATTTCCATCAAAGAAGAGGGAGAAAAAAAATCAATCTTCGCGATGAATTTTTTCGAAAGAGTCAAACCGAAAGATGTGGTGATTTTTTCCCGGCAAATCGCCACCCTTTTTGAGGCGCAAGTTTCCGCGCTGAAAGTTTTCACCATGCTGGCCGCCAATGCCGAAAACAAATTTTTTGGAAGCAAACTTGCGCAAATCAGCGACGATTTGCAGGCCGGAGTTTCCATTTCCGGCGCCTTGTCCCATCACCCCGATGTTTTTTCCGATTTTTATGTGAATATGGTTAAAGTGGGCGAAGAGACCGGAAAACTCAACCAAACTTTTTTATATTTGGCGGATTATTTGGATCGTCAATACGCGCTGACTTCCAAAACCAAAAACGCGCTGATTTATCCGGCTTTTGTCATCGGTACTTTTTTTGTGGTGATGTCGTTGATGTTCACGGTGGTGATTCCGAAAATTTCCTCGATTATTTTGAGTTCCGGGCAGGCGGTTCCATTTTTCACTCAAGTGGTGATTGAAATTTCAAATTTGTTCGTTCATTACGGATTTTTCGCCTTGATTTTTTTGGTGCTGTTAGGAATTTGGATTTGGCGCTTGGCTTCCACAGTCACAGGAAAACGCTATCTGGATTCTTTGAAACTTTCCACGCCGATTATCGGCGATTTGTATAAAAAATTGTATCTTTCCAGAATAACCGACAACTTGAACACCATGCTTTCCGCCGGCGTGCCGATCGTTCGCGCGATAGATATTACGGCGCAAGTGGTCGGATCGGTGGTTTATAAGAATTTATTGGGCGAAGTGGCTGATGGGGTAAAATCGGGCTTGGCGCTTTCGGTCGCTTTTCAGAAACACACGGATTATATACCAGGAATTTTGGTGCAAATGGTGCAGGTGGGCGAAGAAACCGGCTCGCTGGGTCCGATCTTGAAAACCTTGACTGTTTTTTACGCGCGGGAAGTGGACGGCGCGGTGGATACCTTGGTGGGCTTGATCGAGCCGGTGATGATTGTGGCGCTCGGCGTCGGCGTCGGCATACTTTTGGTTTCCGTTTTGATGCCGATTTACAATATGACGAGCGGGATAAGCTAGAGAAGAATGCAGCCTAACCCCAGCCCTTCCCAAAGGGAAGGGAGAAAATTCAAAATGTTTTCCCTCCCCTTTGGGGAGGGACTAAGGGTGGGGCTGTGGATAACTCGCTTGCCTGAAAATTTTTATCTTTGTGATATAATATTAAAAATAAGTCGAAATTATTTCCGCCAGAGGCGGATCAGCCTATGGCTGAATTATTAGTTTATTATTAGTAATATATTTAATATGAAAAAAATGAATTTCAAAAAAGGTTTTACATTGATCGAACTCTTGGTCGTAGTCGCCATCATCGGCATCTTGGCCTCAGTCGTGCTCGCTAGCTTAAATACGGCTCGTTCCAAGGGTGCAGATGCAGCTATTAAGGCTAACTTGGATAACATGCGCGCACAAGCTGCTATTGTTTATGATGCCGCGACTCCAAATAGTTATGGTGTTAGTACTACTTGTTCGTCAGCAGCAGGAGCTGCTCCAACTGGGACTTGTGCTGGTCTTGGAGTTGATCCAACAATCGTATCTGCACTAAAACAGGCTTCTTCTTCAGGTAGCGTAGCTACTTTAAACAGTGATTCTACAGGAGCGCAGTATGCTATTGTCGCGACTTTGAAAACCAATACGGGTCAGTATTGGTGTGTTGACTCATCTGGTAAGTCAGAATCAGTAACTGCTGCTACTCCTACCACGCTTGGTGGTACATTAGGCACTTTATGTCCGTAATAGCTTAAGTTTTGTAGAAGTTGTTTCCAAAAACCACTCCAGCTTCGGCTCGGGGTGGTTTTTTGTTTTGGCCAAACGATATGCTAATAAAATTTATTTGCTTTTTTCTGCTATAATCTGCTATAATCTGCTATATGCTTTATAGCAGTAATTATGGACGATAATAAGACAAAATTTGACCATAGGATTCAAGCGCCAGCGCCCCACATCTTATCACTTATCGCAGAGATTGATGGCATTCGGGGCGAATTCAAGGGAGGCCTGCGAATGACCCCACAAGCAATCACTAGTCTTAAACGCTCGGTGCTTATTACTTCCGCCGGCGCGTCAACGCGTATTGAAGGATCAAAACTTCCAGATGAAGAAGTAGAAAAAGTAATGAAGGGGCTCACGGCTTCGAAATTTGCCGAACGCGACTACCAAGAAGCGCAAGGATACCTCGAAGTTCTTCAAAATGTTTTCGATTCATATCAAACATTGCCGTTGCGTGAAGGGGTGATCCAATCTCTCCACAATGAGCTTCTTAAATATTCCGATAAAGACAAACTTCACAAAGGAAAATACAAAAAAAGCGAGAACACAGTCGGCATACTCGGTCCCGATGGCAAAGTTGCCAAGATTATTTTTAACCCGACTCCGGCTTGGCAAACACCGACCGAGATGATTGAGCTTGCGGATTGGACATACGCTGCGTTTGAAGAAAATCGATTTCATCCCTTACTGGTTATTGCTAATTTTCTTGTAGAATTTTTGAAAATCCATCCATTTACAGACGGCAATGGGCGTCTTTCGCGTATAATGACTAACCTTCTTTTACTTCGTTCTGGATACCAGTTTACTCAATATGTTTCTCACGAACAGATTATTGAACGACGCAAAGATGAATACTATATTGCTCTCATAAAATCTCAGGAAACATTCAAGACTGATCACGAAACAATCGCGCCATGGCTCAACTTCTTTCTGGGTGTAGTCAAAGAGCAGGCGACAAAAGCGCTCGCGTTTCTTGAAGAAGAACATGTTGAAGACACGCTTTCTCCAAAACAATATGAAGTGTGGAAATACATCTCAAGTATTAGTGAAGCGAATCTAAGTGATGTCGAAAGAGCCACGAACATTTCTCGAGGAACTGTCCGACAATCGCTTGAACGGCTTGTCCTGCTTGGAAAAATAAAAAGAATCGGTCGTGGGCGCGGAACAAGGTATATAAAGCTTTAGTTAAAAATGTCTAAGCATTTTTTTATTTTTATTTTTATTTTTTCTTTCATTGTCGCCGGTTTTTTCCAATGGACCAGATGGAAAGAACTCGATGATTTTATTGATGGTTCTATGTGGTCGCATCAAGCGGAATATGTGCAGACGGGCAATCCGAGTGAATTTGATGCCAAAGCGGCTTACGGACATCCCGGTGGTCCATTGATTGAAGGAACGATTGCATTTCATCAAGCCTTTAATATCTCTTACGATTATTCTTTGATAATTTTTATCAGTATTTTTAACGCTTTAATTATTGCGGTCAGTTGCGCTTTGTGTTTTATTTTGCGAAAAAATAATTTATGGTGGCTGGCAGTTTTAAGCGCCTTGTCTTTCAACATAATGTATAATGTTTCCACGCCGCCAACGGCTTTGGTCAGTCCGCTGATTGTCCTTTTGTGTTTGCTGACCCTTTATTTTTATGAAAACAAAGAAAAAATAAAAACGCCGCAAACTTTATTTTTCGCTTTTATTCTCGGTTTGGCGGTAGCCACTCGGGCGGATATAGCCGGTTTTTACGCCTTGGCGTTTTTAATTTTTCTTCTCTATGAAAAAGCGATTAATTGGAAAAAATTTCTAATTATCGCGTCCGGCTCGTTTGTTTTTTTCGCTCTTTTTGATCCTTTTATGTATTTTATGCCTTGGCAACATATCAAGGATTTATTTGCTAAAATTATTTTTCATTATGGGGAAATTAATCCAAGCCATATGACTTTGGAAAATATTGCGGCCATTTCTTCTTTGGCTTTTATTGCAATCTTCCTTTCAGTCGCTCTTTTATTTATGAAGAAAAAGATAAAATTGTTTTTGCCGGCCGACTTTATAAAAATGCTTCTTTTAACTACCACGGTTATTTACTCTATTTTTTTAACCGCGCATTTTCAGGCGCCGCGCTATTTTCAGCCGACAATTTTTATTTGGGAAGCGTTTTTGCCTTTGTTTCTTTTTAACCTTACCCCCTATATTTCCTTCGAATTTTTAAAGACCGCGGAACAAAACAAAAAAATGCTGGTCTTTGTCAATACTTTTGTTTTGATTATTCTAATCGGCTTTCAGGTTTTTTTATTTTTGTGATATAATGGATAGTAGCATAAAAGGTCTTTTTATTAGTATTATGTTAAATTTAATTTATGAAAAATTTGAAGAGGGGATTCACTTTGATTGAACTCTTGGTCGTGGTCGCCATCATCGGCATCTTGGCGTCGGTCGTTTTGGCGTCACTAAATAGCGCGCGAAACAAAGGCAACGATGCGGCGGTGCAAGCGAATTTGAAAAATGCCACCGGACAGGGAGAAGTTTTTTGGAATACCAACACGGCTTCCGCGAACAGCTATACGAATGTTTGCACCAATGGCACCGTGGGCACAGCTCAGGCGGTCGGCGCATTTGTGCTGGCAGCCGCCAAGGCAAATGGTTTAAGCGCATATTGTTTGGATAGTGTTATTACTCCCGGCGGTGGCGCTTGTGCCCCATCGACATCAATAGCTTCTTGCAACGACAGCGCCGGCGCTTGGGCGGCGGAAGTTCCTTTGAAATCCAAAGGCGCGAACCAAATGTGGTGTGTAGATAGTACCGGCAGATCCAAACAAGAAAATAATCTTAGCATCGGCGCCGGGACGGCTTGCAATTAAATTTTTGTAATTTTTTTCAAGTTTTGTGGTAGAATATGGCAGTGATTGATATAGCCGAATTAAAATTGAAAATAGCTCCTTTAGCCGAAAAATACAATTTAAAACTTGTGGTTTTGTTTGGGTCTCAAGCCACTGGGCGAACGCATAAAAATAGCGATATAGATATAGGTTTTTTACCGGTTTCGAATAATGATTTTAACTCAGAAGCTAATTTATTAATTGATTTATATCAATTATTTAGACGCGAAGATGTGCAGTTAGTAAATTTAGGAAATGCCTCACCTCTCTTGCAATATAGCGCTCTGTCTGAGTGTGTTGTCCTTTTTGAAAAAGACAGTGGTATTTATAATGATGCGCGTAATTACGCCTTCAAGCTTTATGTTGAAGCGAAACCACTATATGATCTCAGACGATTTCGGCTTTCTCAATATGTTGCTTCGATAAATATATGATTACTGAACTTGTTAAAAATAGAATAGAAAAGAAATTAGAAATGATTTTTTCTCGTTTGCCTATTCTTAAGGATCGTATTGAGAATGATAATCAAACTATAAAAGATAATATTGAGATGTCTGCTGTTATTGAGCGTTACTTTCAAATTGTCGTCGACTCAGCTATTTCTATTAATGAGCAAATTATTTCTTCTCTTGGTTTAGAAACTCCTGATGATTATCCTGGAACTTTTTTTATTATTGCTAAAAGCGGAGTTATTCCGATTCCATTTTCTCAAAAAATTTCTGGTTCAGTTGGTTTGCGCAATCTAGTTGTTCATGCTTATGAAGAGGTTAAACAAGACCAGATGATAAATGATATTCGTAATAATATTTACCAATATGACGAATATGTTGCGTATATTAAAAAATTTCTAGATTCAAAATAATTTTGGCATTTTTATGGTTTTTATTCTTTCAACAATTTTCTTCATCTTTGGTCTGATCATAGGCAGTTTTTTAAATGTGGTGATTTTCCGACTGAACACTCAAAAATCTTTTTGGAAAGCTTTGGGCGGCCGGAGCGGCTGTATGGTTTGCCGGCATACGCTTTCTTGGTACGAGCTCGTGCCGGTTTTTTCCTTTCTGGGATTGAAAGGTCGATGCCTAAAATGTAAAACTAAAATTTCTATTCAGTATCCGCTGGTGGAGCTCGCGACCGGAATTATTTTCGCCGGTTTGTTTTTGAAACTGCAAGTTTTTAATTTTATTTATTTTTATTACGCTTTTATATTTGCGCTTTTGCTAATCATTGCCGTCTACGATTTGAAACATAAAATAATTCCGGACGGCCTGGTTTTCATTTTTGGGCTGACGGCTTTCGCCGGTTTGTTTTTATTTCATTCGTTTTCAATCATGGGCTTTTTATCCGGTTTTTTGATCGCTTTCCCTTTTGCTTTTTTCTGGCTTATCTCTTCCGGTCGCTGGATGGGTTTGGGCGACGCGAAATTGGCGCTTGGCATCGGCTGGTTGCTTCCACTTTCTTTCGCTTTCTCCGTTTTGGTTTTGGCTTTTTGGGTTGGAGCGTTTGTTGGTTTATGCTTAGTTGTTTTTTCCAAAAAATACGGAATGAAAAGCGAAATTCCCTTCGCGCCGTATTTGGTTTTGGGGACCTTTTTGGTTTTTATCCTTGGCTTCAATTTTTTTAGATGAAAAATTCAATTAAAAATAAAATAAATGAAGGAATGACCTTATTGGAACTTTTGGTGGTGCTGGCTATTTTCGGCATTTTGTCCACCGTGGTTATTTTTAATTACGGAAATTTTCAATCTGAAATTTATATTAAAAATTTGGCCAGCGATATCGCGTTGCAGGTTGTGACGGCGCAAAAATCCGCCGTCTACGGATTGTTGCCGTCGCAAAGTTATAGTTTGGGCTGGAAACCGTCTTATGGAGTTTATTTCAGCACCGTCAGTAGTCTGGGCGCGGACAACAAAGATTTTATTTATTTTACTGATTTGAATAGCGACGGCAAATTTGACGGCTCAAGCTGTCCAGCCACAACCGGCGAGTGCATCAGCAAATATACCATCACCAACAACAATTCCATTTCCAACATCAGTGTTGCTTGTCCCAGTCCGGCTGGCGCTTGTGTTGCCGGAACAATCACAAATCTGGCGATTACTTTTACCAGACCGGATTCCGGAGCGACTTTTTATAATTCAGTCCTTGGCGTATTACCCGCAAATGTTTCTTATGTTGAAATTACTATTATTTCTTCCGCTGACGGCAAAACGACTTCGTCGATAGATTTATATCCTTCCGGCCGGGTGCAGATAAATTAAATTTATGAAAAAAATATTTTTAAAAACAAAAAATGGTTACACGCTTTTGGAAACGATGATCGCCGTTTCGCTTTTTATTGTTGTTGTAATGTTTGGCATGGACGCTTTACTCAACGCCAATCTGGTGCATCAAAAATCCCAAAGTATGAGATCCATTATGGATAATTTGAGTTTTGTGATGGACGATATGTCCAGAAATTTAAGAACCGGATATAATTATCAGTGCATCAGCGACGGTTCGGTGGCTGAAGTTTCTCTCGGTTCCAATCCGCCGTTAAGTGGCCAAAATTGTTGGGGAATAGTTTTCGAGCCAGCGGGTGGCAATCCTCAATGGGCATATGAAATTGTAACCCAAAGCGGTAAATCTTTTATTGTTAAGTCTACTGACAACGGAGCCACTTGGTTTCAATTAACGCCCAACGAAGTTACCATCAACGCTTCCGCTTCCGGCTTTTCCGTCTTGGGCGCGGAAGCGCCGACAAATATTCAACGACCATTTAGTACGCCAGGCGAAGATTTACAACAGCCGTTTGCCACCATCCGATTAGTGGGAAGCATCACCCTGGAAAATGTGACCACGCCTTTTTCCCTGCAAACTTCCGTGTCGCAAAGGTCGTTGGATATCTAATCCGCCAAAATTTTTAAATAATTAAATTATAATGAAAAAAATATATAAAATAAAAAAATTTAGGCGGATAAATTCTGGATTCACGCTTGTGGAAACTATGGTCGCGATTTCTATTTTTTCCATGTCGCTTTTGGGCATCCTTTCCGTTTTGGCTTCCGGCATCACCAACACCACTTACGCCAAAGAAAAAATGGTAGCGGATTATCTGGCGCAAGAAGGCATTGAGTATATTCGAAATTTGCGCGACACTTTCGTGCTTTACGGCGGATCGAGCAGTCAAGACGGTTGGAACAGTTTTAATACTAAAGTTGCCGGGGCATCTGGTAATACTGTTTGTGCCAGTGGCAATGGTTGCTATTTTGACGGTTCCAATCTTACCAATCCGATTACCGCAATGAATAACATAGCGGCTTGCGCTCAGGCAAAATGCGCCGACCATCAGCTTTTATACGATAGCTCCAATGGGAAGTATGATTATGCTTCTTCCGGCACGACCACGAATTCCGGCTTCACCCGGCAGATCACGGCTAGTGTGATTAATGCCAACGAAACAAAAATCACTTCCACGGTTTACTACAACCAGGGCTCCAATAGTTATAATGTGACCTTTTCCGAATATTTATTCAACTGGGTGCAGTAAATTTTATGAAAATTTTTAACAAGAAAAAACAAAAGAGAGGACCTGCCCAGCCCCACTTTCAAAAAAGTGGGGCTGGGTTCGTGATTCTTTTCGCGGTAACGCTGGCGGCCATCTTTTTGGCTATCGCGCTTGATGTCGGACAAGTGGCGCTGAAAGAAGTGAATTTTAGCACCAATGCCCGCGATACCAACGACGCTTTTTTTGCGGCGGACTCCGGCGTTGAACAAGCGTTTTATAATGACAAGACTTCCGGTTTTTATCCGGACAACAGCAAAGAAAGTTTTATTGTTTCCAATCTTGGCAGCACATCTCAAGGTTGCGCCAATGTGACCGTCGACAAAACCGCTTCGCCCACTGTCACCATTACTGCCAAAGGATATAATATCGGAAATGGTTCCTGTAATTCCGCTAATCCGAACCGGGTGGAACGCGAGTTGGTGACGACTTATGGCGGTGGTTCTAGTATTCCCTTGGGCAATAGCGCGAGTTTTGTAAAAATTGATACAACTACTCAGGGCAGTTGGCATGGAGTTTATGGAGCAGACGGTTATAATATTTTTGGAGCGAATCAAAACTATCCTACTTATGTTTCAGTTACCCCTTCGGGCAATTCTTTGTATACTTGGGCGGATCCTACAGGCGACACTAGGGGTTTATATAAAGATTCCGTGACAACAAATCGTATTGCTGCTACTTGGTACTCAAACACCAATTTTACTCTGGATGTCAACATTACCGATGGGGCCAGTCACCAAGTTTCTATTTACATGGTGGACTGGGATAGTAATAATTCCCGCCAAGCTAAAATCGAAGTCCTGGATGGAACCACTTCTGGTATCTTAGATACACAAAATCTTGCAAACTATAGTGGAGGTGATTACTTGGTATACAATGTGAGTGGTCATGTAATTTTCCGTTTTACTAATATTGGAAGTGGTGGCAATAATGTGGTTACCAGTGGAATATTTTTCAGATGATTTTTGCAATTTAATTTATGGAAAAAATTGAAGCGCAAAAAAGAATAAAAAAATTGCGAAATGAAATTGCAAGGTTGCGCAACGCGTATCATATAGAAAACGCGCCCGAGGTGACGGATGAAGTTTATGATTCGCTAACGCGCGAATTAAATTCACTTCTCTCAAAATATCCAGAATTTCAAGATACCAACGCGCCGGAGAACAGAGTGGCCGGCAAACCGCTCGATAAATTCATAAAAGTCCAACACCGAACCAGAATGCTTTCGCTGAACGATGTTTTTTCTTATCAAGAATTAAATGATTGGGAAAATAGAATCAAAAAATTACTTCCCCCTCTCCTTTATAAGGAGAGGGGGCTAGGGGGTGAGATGTATTTTTGCGAAGTTAAATTCGACGGCTTGGCGGTGTCTCTCATTTATAAAAATGGAAAATTTATTCGGGGCGCGACGAGAGGAGACGGTTTTGTTGGGGAAGATATAACTCAAAATTTAAAAACCATTGAATCCATCCCCCTCTCCTTGTTAAGGAGAGGGGCTAGGGGTGAGGTTCCTGAATTTCTGGAAGTTCGCGGCGAGGCGGTGATGTCCAAAAAAACATTGTCAAGGTTGAACCTTGACAATGCCAAAGAAAAAAAGCCGCTTTTTGCCAACACCAGGAACGCGGCCGCCGGAAGCTTGCGGCAGTTGGACCCAAAACTTACTGCCGAAAGAAAATTGGATTTTTTTGCTTACGATATAGCAGAGATAAAATCTTCGGAAAATTTACAAACCCATTCAGGTAAACATGTTTTGTTAAAAAAGCTTGGTTTTAATGTAGATCAGAATGACGCACTTTGTAAAAATTTAGATGAAGTGATTATTTTCATAAAAAAATTTGAAAAAATCCGGCCCAATTTTCCCTATGGCACGGATGGGGTGGTGATTTCAGTGGATGACTTAAAATTGCAGGAAATTTTAGGAGTGGTCGGCAAAGCGCCGCGCTATATGGCGGCTTTCAAGTATCCCGCCGAAAAAGCGACAACGATGGTGAAAGAAATAAAAGTGAATGTCGGACGAACGGGCGTTTTAACGCCGTTGGCTATTTTTGAACCGACACTGGTAGCCGGTTCCAGAGTTTCCAAAGCGACTTTGCATAATCTGGACCAAATCGAACGGTTGGATTTGCGGATCGGCGACACGGTGGTGATCGAAAAAGCCGGCGATGTGATTCCGAAAGTGATTGAAGTGCTGACTAAAATGAGAACAGGAATTGAGCAAAAATTTAAAATGCCGAAACGGTGTCCGGCTTGCGGAGGAAAAGTAGAAAAGAAAATTTTGCCGGAGGCGTCTTCCGTCGCTTTTTATTGCGCCAATCCGAAATGTCCGGCGAAAAACGAGAGATATCTGGAACATTTTGTTTCCGTTTTTGAAATTTACGAACTCGGACCGAAAATTTTAAGGCGATTCAAAGATGAGGGTTTGATCACCGACGCGGCGGATATTTTTTCTTTGACCAAAGAAGACATCGCGCCGCTTGAAAGGTTCGGCGAAAAATCGGCGGAAAATATCATCAAGGAAATAGAAAACAAAAAGAAAATTTCCCTTGCCAAATTTCTTTGGGCCTTGGGAATTTTGCATGTAGGCGAGGAAACCGCGCGTGATTTGGCCTTGCATTTCGGCGCCTTGGAAAAATTGACACTTTCTGCAAGGCAAGACCTTGCAGAAATAGAAAATATTGGTCCGGCGGTTTCCGGAAGCGTCTGCAATTTTTTCAGGGATCAAAATAATTTGAATTTTATAAAAAAATTGCAAAAAAACGGCGTGATTATAGAAAAAGCTCCCAAAAAAGAAATGGGGAAGTTTTCCGGTTTCAACTTTGTGCTGACCGGAACGCTGGGGACCATGTCGCGCGAGACTGCCAAAGAAAAAGTTATTTCACTCGGCGGAAAAGTTTCCGGTTCCGTTTCTAAAAATACTTCTTTTGTTGTCGCCGGCCTCGAGCCGGGATCGAAGTTGACCAGCGCGAAAAGATTGGGAGTGAAAGTTTTGAATGAGCAAGAATTTTTGGAAATGCTAAAATAAGCTTTTCTTTTTTCGAAAATAATGTAAATTGATAAACAAGGAACCGTCGCATAGCGGTCTAGTGCACCACCTTGGAAAGGTGGCAGGCTCGCAAGGGTCTCGAGAGTTCGAATCTCTCCGGTTCCGCAGTTAGCTTTTATTATCGGACTATGCGGAGACCCTTTGTTTACAAGGGTTTCGCAAGGCCAAAAATGCACAAAAAGTTCGAACCTTTCGGGAATTCGAACTTTTTGTTTATTTCTCTATCGTCACGATTCCTTTCGTGATTTTGATTTTGGATTTAAAGCATCCCATTAGTTCTCTTTTTTCTTCGTTCGTGCCTTCCTTGAGAATATATTTGGCGTAGGTTTTCAGATCGATTTCTTCATGTTTGTTTTTATCCCCGGAAAACCCCAGCACGGTTTTCTGGAATTTATTGTGTCGCCTTAATTCATTTTCAAATTTAATCTTTACCCCGAATTGATTGAAATCGACTTGATCTAGCAGTA
>JBAPNK010000016.1:0-12488 GCA_049279095.1 Minisyncoccia bacterium | reverse complement strand
TGGCTTGGCCATATGACAAAACGACTTTTACGAAAAGCATCGAGAACGCGGAAAAAACTTTTTGTGAAATAATCAAGGCTTTAGAAGGAAGTGAAAAAGTGGAGCTGATAGTTTTAAACAGCCAAATGCAAACTAGGGCAGAGAATTTGCTGAAAACTTTTGAAGTGGATTTATTTAATATAACATTCCACCTGGTAGAATATGCTGATGTTTGGACTCGGGATTACGCTCCTCTTTTTTTAAAGAAAGATGTCTGGACTAAGTGGCAATATAACGTTTATGGCAAAGCTCATGAAGATAAAATTTATTGGGAACCCTTATTAAAAGATAATGATGTTTTTAATAAAATTAATTTATTAGGGCAAAAATTTGAAATTCCTGTAGTCTTGGAGGGTGGTTCTGTTGAAGTTAACGGTCAGGGTTCTTTGATCACTACTGAACAATGTTTACTCAATCCGAATCGTAATCCAGATTTAACAAAAGAGCAGATAGAACAAAATTTAAAAGAATATTTAGGAGTTAGTAATGTAATTTGGTTGAAAAAAGGTTTGGTTAACGACCACACCGATGGGCACATAGATGATATTGTTCGTTTTGTTGCATCAAGGAAAATTCTAGCTTGTTATGAAGATGATTCCACTGATGAAAATTATGAAATTTTGAAAGAAAATTATGAAATCCTATCTCAAACAGATTTTGAAATAGTAAAGTTGCCGATGCCGCATATGAAATATGATGATGGTAGCAAAGCGCCGGTTTCTTATGCAAATTTTTATATTGGCAATACTGTAGTGTTGGTGCCAGTTTATGATGACCTAAGCGATGCCAAAGCCCTGGAGATTATTCAGTCGTGTTTTCCGGAACGTAAAGTTGTCGGTATTGATTGTAGAGAAATAATTTACGGTGGGGGAGCGATACACTGCATGACCCAACAACAGCCAGGAGTTTAGATTTTATCGTTAAAATTAGCATATGCATAAATTAGCGATATTTAACCAAAAAATAATTATACACACTTGTTACTTTACGAGTTATTATATAAATGCTTTAATCTAAACATGGACAGGAATGCAAAACAAAACAGACTTTCTCTCGCAACATCATGTTGCACAGCCCTCAAATTTAGAAGGCTGATTTTTGCACTGTAAAATAATCTCAAAATAAATTACAACCCAAACACCAGCCTTCTAAAGAGGCTTTTTGTTTCTTTAGATGGTGTGGGTTTGTTCTTCAGCACCTGGGAGGGTGCCAAAAATGTGTTCTTCGCTAGTCGTATGCAGAGATTGCGGGGTAGCTTTCGACCCCAATTATCAGGCGTGCCGATGTGCAGTTAAAAAACAGACGGAGGAAATTTTCCATCTGCCTGAGCATTGGGACTCCTCGCTGGAGCAACTTATTACAGCTCTCTGTGAGAAGTTTGAAGGTAGGGAACTCGAATGGGCAGTGACCTATCTCGACTATCTTATTTTGCACGAAGATTCCAGGGTTTGTGTTTAGACTCTAAAGGTAGGTAAAAATCGGGGCTGTTCGCGGACATCAAACCGCAACAGCCCCATATTTTTATATTTTATTTATTTTCTGCCCTTCAGATGTGTCTTTGATATCGTAACCAAGAGAATTTATTTCCTTGCGAAGTTCGTCGGACTTTTTGAAATCTTTATTTTTTCTGGCTTGCTCGCGTTCTTCTGCTAATTTCAAAACTTCTGTCGGAATAATTTCTTTTTTCAAATTTTCAAAACCTAAGCCGAGCACTTTATCAAAATCCAAAACTGTAGCTTTTTTGTCGGCATCGGACATATTCGGATCTTTGAAAACATCCCAAAGTAAAGCCAATGCCCTTGGTGTATCTAAATCGTCTTCAATATATTCTTTGAACTTGTTTTGATATTCTTTGTGCACATTGCCAGTATCGGGCTTGCCCGCCAATTCAGGGGCGGGACCAAGGGTCATATATAGGTTATATAAGCGTTTTAAGGCCGTTTCTGCACCCTCCAGTGCTTCCCAGACAAAGTTTACTCTAGTGCGGTAATTTGCCATTAATACCCAAAATCTGAAAGCAAGTGGGTCTATGTTGTGTTTTATCACGTCGCGCAAAGTATAAAAATTATTCAAAGATTTTGCCATCTTTTTTCCTTCAGATAAAATCCACTCATTATGCATCCAGTATTTTACAAACTGTTTTCCTGTCGTGCCTTCGGACTGAGCAATTTCGTTTTCGTGGTGGGGAAATATATTATCCACTCCGCCGGTGTGTAAATCCAACTGCTCTCCCAGGTTGGACATAGACATTGCTGAACATTCTATGTGCCAGCCGGGGCGTCCTTTGCCTAGCTTCGTTTCCCAAAATACATCGCCATCGTTTTTGTCCCAAGATTTCCAAAGCGCAAAATCTTGAGCATTATCTTTTTCGTATTCGTCGGTTTTTATTCGGCCAGAAGCATTTTCTTTTTGGTCTTCTATTACCAAATGCGAAAGTTTGCCATAGCTTGGGAATTTTTTTATGTCAAAATAAATCGAACCGTCTGCACTTTTATAGGCTAAACCTTTTTCTAAAAGTTTTTCAATAATTTCCACCATTTCATTTATGTAGTCGGTAGCTTTGGTGAATTTGGTCGGCTCCAGGATGTTGAGAGATTTGATGTCTTTTATAAATTCCGCCGTATAAAATTCGGTGAATTCTTTTAAGGATTTTTTTTCTTTTTGCGAATCGCGGATGGTTTTATCGTCTACATCTGTAAGGTTCATTATATGTTTTACTTTATATCCCTCATATAACAAGACACGTTTTAAGGTGTCGGCGAAAATATACGCTCGGTAGTTTCCGATATGCGGATAGTTGTAAACCGTCGGACCGCAGGAATAAAATCCGATATAGTCTTTGTGAATCGGAACAAAAATTTCTTTTTCTCGCGTTAGCGTGTTGTAAAATTTCAAAGCCATTTTATTTAAATTCAGTGCGATAAATTTCAACCAGTGTATAAAGCAAGGAAACCGTCAGTGGTCCGATTAAAAGACCCACCGGACCGAGCAGGGAAATGCCGCCCAAGACCGAAAACAAAATCAAGAACGGCGGAACATTTATTTTATTTCCGATGATGTATGGTTTCAGCATATTGTCGCCGGTGCCGACCAAGAAAATCGCCCAAATTAAAAGTCCGACCGACGCGCCGGTGTGTCCGGTAACAAAAAGAAAAATTACCGCTGGCACGGAAACAACAGCGGTGCCGAGCGGCGGGATGATCGAAGCAATGCCGGCAATGACGGCCCAAATGGCCGGATCAGGAACATGAAAAATATAAAGTCCGACGCCCATCAAGATTCCTTGAATCAGGGCGATTAAAAGGTATCCTTTGATAGTGCCGTTAATTGTTTGCGCCAAGCGATGCAAGATTTTTTGATCGTCATTGTCGGAAAGAGGACTCAATTTCATCGCTGTTTCCCGCCAACTTTCTCCGTCTTTCAAAAAATAAAAGATAGTTAAGAGCAGTAAAATAAATGAAAACATTGCGGTAATAGTGGCGCTAAAAATATTCGCAACATTGTCCGTCAAAAAAGAAATGAACGACGAAAACATTTCATTGATATTAAAATGCGCGCCGTTCGGCAAAAATTGATTTATTTTATTTCCGATTAAATTCACGAACGGTCCGGCGTTGCCGTTGTTGTTCACTACGGAATGGTAAAGATTTTGCGATTGATTAAAGACAACGGATCCGATGCCGAAAAGCGGAATGCAAAGCACAATAATAAAAAAGAGCAAAGTTAAAAATGCGGCCAGCCAATTTGGAAATTTTTTTTTATGAAGCCAGGCGTAGATCGGATAAAGCACTATTGCAAAACAGGCCCCAATCGTGAGCACGATCCAGAACGGGCGGAAGATAAAAAAAGTGAAAATAAAAGCTGCTAATAAAATCCCAAAGAAGAAATACTTTTCTGCGGTTTTTGGTTGCATAAGTTCATTATAACAAATACTTGTCTTTTTGGGAAATATCGTGTAATATGACAAATATGAATAAAGAGGAATTCGCGGTCATATTCACTGGTGGCAAGCAGTACAAAGTCTCCGAAGGAGGTCTTGTTTCTATTGAGAAAATTACGGGGGATTATAAAAAAGGAGATAAAGTTTCTTTTGATAAAATTCTGCTGGTACAAAATGCCGATGACACGACGATTGGGACACCATATATCAAAGGCGCAAAAGTTGAAGCGGAGATTGTAGAAATAGGACGAACCCGAAAGGTTATGGTGGTAAAATACAAACAAAAATCCCGTTACCTAAAAAGAAATGGCCACCGCCAGCCATTCTTTAAAGTGAAAATAACTTCGATAAAATAAAAAATTATGGGAGAAGGACTCAATCAAAAGACAGAACAAAAGGAGATTTATGAAATCTCTGTTTTGGATACAACGAGGCAATCTGTTTTACAAAGACTTACTGAGGGAAAAAGAATTGTTTTTGTTGTATATGAAGGTAAAATAATTATTTCTCCCGATTCACTGCACACCACTCTTACAACATATTTAGGAATACGAGAAAACAATGATACTTATATAATGGGGGAGTGTGACACGACATCTTTGAATAGTTTTCGTTATCTGGTAAATGTTGCAAAAAAGGTAAAAGGGAAAGAATCAAATATAAGTAATAAACCAGAAGGGATAAATATAAAAACTCAATTTTTGAATTGGCTGGGAATATAATTTTTTATTGTTAAACATAGGAAACTCCTATGTCATAGGAGTTTCCTATGCGTCACTATCGTCATCCAAATCAAGCCATTCAAGAAGTTCTTTCTTGTGATCAATCGGATTTTTGAAATAAACAGGAAATTCAGAAGGATCCACAATTTTGAATTTTTTATCTATGTATTCCTTTAGACTTGAATATGGATAAGAAAAAACATAATCCAATAATTTTGCCGCATTTCTTTTTTTGTTTTCTTTCCAATTTTTATCTATTAATTTTGCCGGATTTAAATGTATGTATGAATAAAGGTATTTTAAATAGGTATCTTTGCTTGCGTGAATTGATTTAAACACTCCTTCATATAATCTCCCCGTTCGTTCGTATTTTTTATTAAAATACATGGAATATCCGGTTAATAATTTACGCATATATGTAGAAATCCCATTTTTTATTTTTTCGTGTACAAGTATATGAAAATGATTCGGCATTAAACAAAAAGCTCCAATATCAACAATTGTTTCTCCTCGTTCAAAAAATTCGCCAACCCTTCTTAAGGTTATGCTTTTTATGGTGTTGCAAACATACATTAAAAATAAAAAATGACGATAATCTTGCTCATCCAAGAATATTACTCTCTTTTCTGTTCCACGATTATATAAATGATAATATTCACCTGGGGCAAAAACTTGTTTTCTTAAAGCCATATTTTAATTATAGCATAGGAGTTTCCTATGTCATAGGAAACTCCTATGACAGACAAAAATCACTCTTCTTAGATGATTTTTTTGTGCTAGAATATAATGTATGAAAAAATATGAGAAAATTATAAAAAAATATCTGAAAGAACGAGGTTGGGACAATTTGCGGCCGGCGGATGTCGCCAAATCTATTTCCATTGAGGCGGCCGAATTGCTGGAACTTTTCCAGTGGACCAATCAAAGCCTTGAAGAGGTTAAAAAAGATAAAGAAAAAATTGAGATAATCAAAAAAGAATTAGCAGATGTATTAAATTACTGTTTTGACATGAGTGTTCTTTTAAATTTTGATACTGAAAAAATCTTAATGGATAAGTTAAAAAAAGTTAAAAAGAAATATCCAGCACATTTATTTAAAAATAGGCCGAAACATATTGAAGCTGGTTCGGAAGATATTTACTGGAAAATCAAAAAAGAACACCGGATGAAAGGGGAGTAATTTTATTGTCTATTCTTTAACGCATTTTTGAGAGTGTCATTGTCGGAATATTCCAGCTCGGTGCCGGTGGACAGGCCGCGGCCCAGCGAAGAGATTTTTATCTTATTTTTTTCGGCAATATCTTTGATTTGTTCGCGGACATATTGGTCTGTGTAATTTCCTTGCGGACTCAAAGAAAAAGCTAGAATTATTTCCCCTAAGACCTTCTTAGGGGAAGATATTTTTTGTTTCAGTTCTTCAATGCGCACCCGACTTTTAGTATTTTTTTCGACAATTGGCACCAAGCCGCCCAGCACAAAATATTTTCCATTGTAAACTCTACTTTTTTTGATCGATTCTAAATCAGAATCTTTTTCCACAACCATCAAAACAGAAGAATCTGTATTTTGATTGCTACAAATTTCACACACGCCAGATATTGAATTATTCTCTTTCAGAAAAAACCTAAAACATTCTTGGCATTGCGCCGTTTCTTTTTTTAATTCTGAAATCAAGCCGGACAAATTTTGATTATAAGCTCCTGTTCTGGACATAAGAAAATAAACGAAGCGTTTGGCTTGTCTTTCGCCGATGCCAGGAAACTCTTTAAAAATTTCGGTTAGTTTGTCTATAATATCCATATTTAGAATTCATCTAAATTACCACTTACCTTCGGCGCGGAAAATTCACTCAAACTGCTTTTTTCCAAGCTCAAAAAGGTAGTGGTTTTTTCATCAAAATACAAATCCACTTTTCCGGTCGGACCATTGCGGTGTTTTTCAATCAAAATTTCGGCGATATTGGTTTTTTCCGATTCGTCTTTGCCTTTGTCGTCGCGATGAATAAACATAACCACGTCGGCATCCTGTTCGATAGAGCCGGAATCGCGCAGATCGGAGAGTCGTGGTTTGCCGCCGCGGGATTCCACGGCGCGGGAGAGTTGGGAAAGCGCAAGAACCGGCACATCTAATTCTTTCGCCAAACTTTTTAGCGATCGGCTGATTTCTGTTACTTGGTTGACCATTGAGTCGTAATTTTTGGAAGTGGTCATCAACTGCAAATAATCCACCACGATCAAATCCAATCCCTTTTCAGCTTTAAGCCGGCGAGAAAGAGCTTTCATCCGCACGATGGAATTGCCGGGCTGGTCGTCAATATAAATTTTTGCCTTGGCGAGTTTATCCAAAGAATCCCGAAGCTGGGAAAATTCCTTGTCGGAAGAAAGCCGCCCGGTGCGCAAGTTCCAAGCGTTGACTCGGCTCTCGGCGGAGAGCATGCGGTCCACCAATTGCTGAGAAGACATTTCCAGAGAAAATATTACGACCGATTTTTCATGCGTGGTGGCCGACATGCGCGCAATATCAAGCGCGAGAGTGGTTTTACCCATACTCGGCCGAGCGGCCAGAATAACCAAATCGGATTTTTGGAGTCCCGAGAGCATATTATCCAAATCTTTGAAACCTGTCGGCAGTCCGCGCAGCATGCCTTTGTTCTCGTGCAATTTTTCCAATCGTTCATAAGCTTCCGGCAAGGCGTCTTTCAAGTTCACGAATTTTTGATTCTTAGGACTGGAAACAACGCTAAAAATTTTCTTTTCCGCCATATCCAGAATATCGTCCATGTGATCATCGCCTTCTTCAAAAGCCAATTCTGAAACGAAATCCGCCGCTTCGATCAAACTCCGCAACACATATTTTTTCTGCACAATATCGGCGTAATGTTTGATGTTGGTACTCGAGGGAACCACATTCACAATTTCCGCCAGATAAGAATTGCCGCCAATTGCTTCCAGAACTTTTTGCTCGCCAAGTTTGGTGGAAAGCGAAAGCATATCGATCGGCTCGTTTTTCACCGACAAGTCCAGCATCGCCTGAAAAATCTTTTTGTGTTTTTCGACATAAAAAGAATCGGGCGTGATCATGTCTTCCACTTCGTGCATCGCGTCCTTGCGAAGCATAATCGAGCCCAAAACCGCTTGTTCGGAAGGTATGCTTTGGGGCGGAATGCGCAAGTTGGTATTTTTTATTGTCTTGACCATTTAGCCATTCTAGCACAGCAAAAATTTTGTCAAAGCAAGAAAGTTAGTAAAGATGTTATTAAAATGGGGAGAAATGTGTTAATATATATGCATGGCTAAAAAAGTATTATTGTCAGGAGTAAAACCAACCGGCAAGGTCAGCATTGCCAATTATTTTGGCGCAATGAAACAATTTGTTGACTTAGCCAATGAATATGAAAGTTATATTTTTATAGCTGATTATCACGCTCTTAATTTTATCCAAAATAAAGACGAAATGCGGGAAAATATAATTGATATTCTGCTTGATTATTTAGCAATTGGTCTTGATCCAAAAAATGTCACGCTTTTTAAACAGTCTGATATTTTAGAGCATACAGAACTTGCTTGGATTTTTGATACTATTACCACTGTGCCATATTTGGAACGCGCTCATGCTTACAAAGATGCTATTGCAAAAGGCAAAGAAGTAAACGTAGGCACTTTTAACTACCCAATGCTAATGGCGGCAGATATTTTACTTTACAGTCCGGATGTTGTGCCAGTTGGTCAAGACCAAAAACAGCATGTGGAGTATGCTCGCGATACAGCCGAAAAATTCAACAGAATCTTTGGAGAAACATTCAAGTTGCCTAAAGAGATTATTGTGAAAAATATGGAAAATATTCCGGGACTCGACGGTCGGAAAATGTCTAAAAGTTACAACAACACCATTCCGCTTTTTGCCGAATATGCGGAAATAAAAAAGTCTGTTATGAGCATTGTCACGGATTCGGGCGAGGGAATACCTAAAAATGTTTATGCGATACATAAGCTTTTGCGTGACGAAAAAGAACTGGAAAAAATTTATGAAGAGAAGGTCGGCAAGTATAAAGAATTGAAAGAACTTTTGATTGAAGATTTAGAAAAATTTATCGCGCCGCTTCGCGAAAGACGAAAAAAAATTGCTAAAGACATTCCGAAAGCGTTGGCAATCTTAAAATCCGGCGGCGAAAAAGCTAAAAAAGTTGCCGAAGCTAAAATGCAAGAAGTGCGCGAAAAAATTGGGGTGAAAATTTATTAAAAGTTTTATAATATATTTAAGATGAAAAATAGAATTTTATCGAGAGATATCAAGAATTATGTCGGGAAAGAAATTTTAATGCAGGGCTGGCTGCACAAGAAACGTTTGCTTGGCGGAATGGTTTTTTTGGTATTGCGTGATCGCGGAGGAATTACGCAAATTTTAATTCAAGATAAAGCTGAAACTGAAAAGTTGAACGGGCTTCAAACTGGGTCAGTTTTAGAAATAACCGGGAATGTATTTGCCGAAGAACGCGCTCCGGGCGGAGTGGAAATACACAATCCTAAAATTACCGTGTCGTTGCCTATTCTTGAAACTTCTCCGATTGAAATAGACAAACCGCTTGGTCACAAGCCTGATAATTTAGATACACTTTTTGAATATCGGGTTTTAGGAGTCCGCAATATCAATGAAGGAAAAGTTTTTAAAATTAGAAGCGAGCTGAATCGCTATATCCGAGAATTTTTAAACAAAAATGAATTCGTGGAAATTCAAACGCCAAAAATTTTGGCCGGCGCGACGGAAGGCGGAGCCGAAGTTTTCAAATTTGATTATTTCGGCAAAGAAGCGACTCTGGCGCAAAGTCCGCAATTTTACAAGCAAATCATGGTGGGCGCTTTTGAGCGAGTTTTTGAAATTGGTCCGACTTTTCGCGCCGAGCCCAGCACAACTTCACGGCATGTGAGCGAAATCACGATGCTTGATATTGAAATGGGTTTCATTGAAAATCACGAAGATGTTTTAAAAATGACGGAAAATCTGGTTTACAATGTATTGACCAGAGTTTATGAAGAACACGCGGAAGAATTAAAAAGCTGGAATGCTCCGGAGTTGGTGTTGAAACCGTCTTTTCCGAGATACACGCTCAAAAAAATCCATGAAATGTACACCAAAGCGACTGGCATAGACACCACAGCAGAAAAAGATATGCGCCCGGAAGAAGAAAAATGGATTTGCGATTATTCAAAAAAAGAAAACGGCTGTGAAGCGATTTTTGTGACGGAATTTCCAGTGGAGAGTATGAAGTTTTATCACATGATAAATCCAAAAGATCCCACGACGGTGCTTTGGGCGGATTTGATTTTTCGGGGATTGGAAATTGCGACTTGTCCGATGCGAGAACATCATTACGACAAACTTGTCGCACAAATGAAAAAAGCCGGGCTGAATGTGGAACATCCGGGATATAAATATTATCTGCAAGCTTTCAAATTCGGTTTGCCTCCACATGGTGGATTTGGTTTTGGCATAGATCGTTTAACACAAAAAACTCTGGGACTGGCGAATGTTAAAGAGGCAATTCTTTTCCCAAGAGATATGAATAGACTTACACCTTAGTTATGTATTACACAATCAAAGGCAAAGTAATAAAAGGCGATGGCTATGGCAATAAGCTTGGTTTTCCCACGGTGAATCTGGCAACAAATACGGAGGAGTTTCCTCCGCAAGGAGTTTACGCTGGAATGGGGATATTAGAAAATAAAAAATATAAGGCGGGAATTGTAATCGGCCCGAATGATAAAGTCGAAGCGCACTTGATTGGGTATGACGGCAATGCCTACGGGAAAAAAGCGGTTTTTGAAATAAATAAATTTTTGCGAGATTATAAAAATTTTGATACAGAAAAAGAATTAATCGCGCAAATTAAAAAAGATCTAGAAATATGTTCACAGGCATAATCAGGAAAACTTCAGAAGTGAAAAATGTAAAACCAAAAAAAGACGGTATGTTTTTGGAAATAACAAATAATCTTGGAAAAATAAAAATTGGAGAAAGCATTTCAGTCAACGGCGTGTGTTCAACTGTGAAGAAAAACGGAAAAATTGTTATTTTTGAATATATGCCGGAGAGTTTAAAACTTTCTAATTTGAGCTTGTTACATAAGGGTGATTTGGTGAATATCGAGCAATCAATACGAATAAATGACCGGCTCAACGGACATATTGTGTTGGGACACATCGACGGGAAAGGGAAAATTATTTCCATTAGAAAAGAAGGGAATTCAAAAATATTTGAAATAAAAATTCCTAATAAAATATTTTCTAAATTTTTGGTCTATAAAGGTTCGGTGGCAATAGAAGGGATTAGTTTAACGGTGGCAAAAGTTTTTGAAAATAGTTTTATTGTGAAAATAATTCCATTTACTTTCGAAAATACTAATTTAAAATTTAAAAAAGCGGGAGATGCGGTAAATTTGGAATTTGATATACTGGCTAAATATGCAAATAAAAAATAAAACATATGAATATTTTGATGGCAGAAAGTTGAGGGTTGGCATCGTGATGGCTCGCTTTAATCACGAAATTACTGGCGGCCTTTTGAATAGCGCCTTAGCGATGCTGAAGAAAAATAAAATTGTTGAAGAAAATGTAAAAGTTGTTTTTGTCGCCGGCGCAGTCGAAATTCCATTTGCTTTGCATAAATTAGCCAAAAGTAAGAAATACGATTTTCTAGTTGCGATCGGTTGTGTCATTCGCGGCGAGACTCCGCATTTTGATTTTGTTTGCAAAATGGCGCAAGAAGGAATTTTGAAAGTGATGCTGGAAGACAATATCCCGGTTGGTTTTGGTGTTCTCTCGGTCAATAATCTGAAACAAGCGCAAGCGCGATATCATGTCGGCGGCGAAGCGGTTTTAGCGGCGCTGGAATTGGCTTTAATGAAATGAAAAAGATGTCAAAGTGTCTCTTTGACATCGAGTTTCTTAGTCTATCATATATGATACATTAAGGAATTGTTTAAAAAATTAAAAAAGCCAGCAATTTTCTTCCTTTCGGTTTGCTGGCTTTTTGAAAGTTTTATCAAGTTCCTTCAACTTGTTGTTCGGGTTGCGCCGAACGCGCATAAGGAAATTACCACAACGAATCGGGAATCGATTTGATCGCGCCGAGCTGAAGGCATCCTTTGCCTCCGTGAACTCGCTTATTGCGTGTTGCCGTAACGACGACATCAGCTACACTGCGCAGTGCGTAATGCACCGTGACTCGCATGTACCAGTCATCCTCGCTCAGGAGTTCGCCACTGTCGCTGTAGTACTGAAAGTCGGTTGAGCGGTTGTCCACTTCTTCCTGCAGCACGAAGCGATAGTACGAATCACATGCCCGTTTCATGATGGCGTCGAAGTGCGGATCATCGGAGAAGACCACGCCTTTCATGCCAGAGGAAACGGATTCATTGAGAACGAAACGCCGTCCATCAATAAGGCTCATCCAGTTCTTTTTCTTGCCGTACTTGTGGACGAGATAAGTTTCCGGAATGTGCTCTCGGAGAAGGTTGAGTGAAGAGAGAGGAATCTGCGATCTCAGGATTCCCTCAAGCTCAACGTCCCCAGTGTCGTTGCGAAGCAGTGCAAGCACCACTTTCGAGCCCAGGAACGGTTTCGGCGGAATGATGAAGTCGATTTCACCGTTCTGGTAGCGGTTGGCGAGAAACGTGTTGAGTTCCTGCTTCCGATACATGAAAGGAAAATCGACGAAAAGCCTGTTTTGGTTGGTATTGACGTCAAAGTCGCTTTCCATCACCACTATGAGATCCACCATGTACCTCTTCG
>JBAPNK010000015.1:0-1730 GCA_049279095.1 Minisyncoccia bacterium | reverse complement strand
CGGGCGCATATGAAGAAATATATAGCAAATGAGGTTATAAATCAAGAAGAATGGTAGAATCTATTCATGCATAGAATTAATTTGACATTAGTGGGTGTATTTTTTAATTTTTACCATAATCAGTTCCGCATTCGCTTATGCAATTATAATGAAAGCGTATGATAGTGAGACTGACAGCTACGCTTATTTGAGTAAATAATTTTTTCTGTGATAGACTATATGGTATTTTTATATGCCAAAAATTTCCAGTGTTTTTAAACTGAATAGTTCTTTCAAGCCAGCCGGAGATCAGCCGCAGGCTATTTTTAAATTGATGGAAGGTTTAAAAAGGGGTATGAAAAAGCAAACTTTGCTGGGGGCGACCGGCACCGGCAAAACTTTCACCATGGCGAATGTGATATCGCAATACAATAAACCGACCTTGGTCATCGCGCATAACAAAACCTTGGCGGCGCAGTTAGCGCAGGAATTCAGAGAATTTTTCCCCGAGGCGGCGGTGCATTATTTTGTTTCTTATTATGATTATTATCAGCCGGAAGCTTATATGCCGGCATCGGACACTTACATCGAAAAAGACGCTTCAATCAACAAAGAAATAGATATGCTGCGCCATGCCAGCACCCAAGCCTTGCTTACCAGGCGAGATGTGATCATTGTGGCTTCCGTTTCCTGCATTTACGGTTTGGGCTCGCCGGAGGAATATGAAAAAGTGAATTTGAAATTAGAAATTGGAATGAGCTTAGACCGAATGTCGTTGATGAGAAAATTGATTGAGATCCATTTTGCGCGCACCAATGCGGATTTGAGTCCGGGATCGTTTCGCTCGATTGGTTCGCGGGTGGAATTTATGCCGGTGTCGGAAACTATTATGCAGCAAGTAGAATTTTCCGGCGGAACAATTTCAAAAATAATAAAAGTTGACCCGATTTCTTCACAAATTATATCAGAGGAAAAAAGCATTTTTATTTTTCCGGCGAAACATTTTATTACCGAAGACCAAAAGAAGAAAATCGCGCTAGTGGAAATTAAAAAAGAATTAAATGCTCAGTTGAAAAAATTTCAAAAAGAAGGCAAGTTGCTAGAAGCTGAAAGAATCAAGAGAAGAACTAATTATGATCTGGCGATGATTCGAGAAGTCGGCTATTGCAGCGGCATTGAAAATTATTCCAGACATTTGTCGGGCAAAAAAGAAGGCGAACCGGCGGAGACGCTATTAAGTTACTTTCCGCATATCGGAAATCCGGAATACGCTCTCCGTCGTTCGCACTCTGTCCTTAATGAAAGATATGATTCTGACCGTCGCGAAGACTCCTCCGAGCGTGTTCCGGATTTCCTCACCATCATCGACGAGTCGCATGTGACCTTGCCGCAACTGCAAGGCATGTATGCCGGCGACGCGTCGCGCAAAAACACATTGGTCGAGTATGGTTTTCGATTGCCTTCGGCGAAAGACAATCGGCCTTTGAAATATGAAGAATTTCAAGAAAGAATCGGTCCGGTTATTTACACTTCCGCCACGCCAAGCGAACAAGAACGCAATCAAAGCGAACAAATCGTGGAGCAAATAATTCGTCCGACTGGATTAGTGGATCCGGAAACAATAGTGCGACCGGTGTCAGAAAGCCGGGGTAGCGAACACGCTCTCCGTCGTTCGCACTCTATCCTTAATGAAAGATATGATTCTGACCGTCGCGAAGACTCCTCCGAGCGTGTTCGCTACCCCGGCCAAA
>JBAPNK010000014.1:0-8986 GCA_049279095.1 Minisyncoccia bacterium | reverse complement strand
ATTCTTCTTTGGGATATTTTTTGTTAAAAATACAATAAGAAGCGTTGCGTAAATTTACACAACCGAAACAATCGTTGCAATCCACACAGCCTCGGCAAAAATAAAGATTGCGGGATTCCATAGATCTAATTGAGAAATAACATTGATAACAATTTCTTATCCAAAAACATTCGTAGCATTTTTCCGATTGGTTGGCGTGAGAATTGTCTATGCAGTCACGAGATTGATCTACCACGGTTCCATACAAACAATTTTCACTAATTTGTGAAGCAAATAAAAGATAGCAATCTTTCAACTCTGAAGCGTTGGCGCAATAATCACTTCGCACCATATCGGAAACATTCAGATTTAAAGCCGGCACATCATAATCAAGTTCAAAAAGTTGTTTTAAAAAAGGTTTGGAAAAATCATATTCGCGACTGTATTCCATAGCATCCCAACTATCGCCATACCATTCTTCTTTTGTAATCAATTTGCGATTCGCTTCCGGCGGATAAAGAGAAAAAATATCTTTTCCGGTAAATGCGTCTTTGGCGCGAAAAAGTTTGCGTTCATTTCTAAAAGCCAATCGTCTTTGCGCCCGGCATAGATAGCAAAAAGTCGGCGGCGGGACTTTCATTTTTTCGTAAAAATTGAAATCTTCCGGCTCGATGATGAAGTCTTTTTTGCAGTTTTGGCATATTCGGTTTTCATTTTTTTCGCTTGACATATATTTTGTGTTTGCTATACTTATTATGTTTTTGACACCCCGCCCCAAAAGGGCGGGGCTTATTTTTACCCTATTTTCTCTTTTTGTTTTTCTTGTTTTATAATATCTCTTAAATCCTCCAAGAAGATATGGTGAAGTTTTCTCATTTCCCAAGCCACACCTTTTTCAAAACATAAAACCAAAAAACTTTTTTTATTTTCAATAACAAAATTTTTCGCCTCTAAAAAATCACTATCCCCGCTTCCAACAATAACCATGTCTAAATCCTTTACTGTTTTAATTTCAAAATATTCTTTTAATAAAATGAGTAATTTGGAAAAGGAAACTTGCCAGCCGAGTTCTTTTTGCGGATAAAACCAATTAGCGTTATCTATAAAAACTCCGATGGTTTTTCCTTTTGAATTTTCTAATAGTTGTTTTATTTTTTCATTCATAAATTTATTTTAACATTTAATATACTTCCTGTTTATAACATTTTTCGCAGTAAACAATTTCTGGACGATCTGGGGAATAGGAAGTTTCAAATTCTATTTCGCAATTTTTATTACCATGTAAATGATTTTGTTTATCGCACATGCATTGTCTTTTATATAAACCTGGGGAGTTTCTTAACAATAAACGCTCGTAATGACGGCAATTAGTACATAAACGCGGTAGTGGAATATTCATTCTTTTACAAAAATCTGTTTCCATCTCAATAACACGAAAAGCCTTAGTGCATTCATGTTGACAAGACCCCTTATGCGCACACTCTATGACTTGATCAAAAATATCTTCATCTATATCTTTTATATTATTGGGGATGTCTTCATTTTTTAAAGTTATTTTATAATTTTGCTTCGCAGTTTCATACCATAAAAAACCTTTCTTTTTTGCTTCCTGTTCATTTAATGGAAAAAATTCATAATTAGCGGTTTCTCTGTATGGAAGCAAAGAAAGTGAAGCTGGAAAAAACTCGCCATATTCCTTAGTTTGCATCATGTGTTCTATTATTTTTGGCACCAATTTTTCATACTGTTCTTTGGTATATTGTTTGTTGAAAATACAATAATGCTTTTTACGAAGCGAAATACAGCCAAAAAGATCTGATGAATCATTACAAAATATGCAATAAGTTAAATTTCTTACATTTGGAAATGTTTGGGTGCAAAATTTAATATTAGATCCGCCACCACCTACAACAAGCGATTCATAGACAAGTTCCACATTGTCGCCGTAATTAGCATAGTCATAACAATCTTTGACTGATCCAGTTAAAATGTTTTGAATAAATTTACTGTCTTCAACACCTCTAACACGAAAACAATTTTTTGCATTTTTTGATTCATAAATATAATCACCCGAAACTTGGGTATTGTGATATCCGTGAATATATTTTTGCGGAAAATCCAACCAGTGCTTATATGCTTTTTCTTTTAGTATTTGAAAATTTTTATTAGAACCAAGATTAAACTCAGTAATTTTTCTTTTGTATTCTTCTTTGTCGTATTGCTGATTAAAAATGCAATACGATTTGTTGCGTAAACCAATTGACCCAAAACAGCTATTACAACCAACGCAATCTTTACATAAAATCATTTCTTGGCAACTTTCACAATCAACAGAAAAAAATGTCCTATAGCAGACAATGGTATTTACATTTCCATACGAAAGCTCGCACCTGTTCGTCATGTGGCTATCAAGGCACTGTTTTGATGATTGATCCCAAATTAAATATGCCGAATCTTCTGTATATGAAGAACCCCTAACTAAATAACAATTTTTTAAATTATTAGCATTGGTGCAGAAACGGCAATTTACTATGTTGTGCATAGAGTGGGCAGGCAATGGCACCTCATAAAACAAATCCTTAAACTGCTCAAAAAACGGACGACTAAAATCATATTCTTTACCGTAATCCAAAGGATCCCAAGCATCAGAAATCCAAAAATCTCTGTCATAAATTTTTACTGGACTTTCTTCGGGTAAAAATGAGAAAATTTCTTCGCCTGTGCGAGCTTCCTTCTTCTTAAATAAATGCCAATCATTTCGCCAAGCCATTCTACGCTGAAACCGACACTCTGAACAAAAAGTCGGCGGCGGAACTTTGATTTTTTCGTAAAAATTAAAATCTTCCGGCTCTATCACGAAATTTTTTTTGCAATTTTGACATGTTTTTGTTTCAGTATTCATATTGTTTTAACTTTCGCTAAAGCTGCTGGTAATCTTTTGAAAGTTTCCTCGAATATTTTCATCATTTCGTTTCCCCGCAACGCCGCCACCGGATGGAGCATCGGCAAAATAAAATGTCCGCCCGTCTGAAATAATTTGCCCTTATCGCGGGTGATTTTCGCCAAGGGTAAAAAATAATTCATAGAAAACCGACCGAGCGGCACGATAATTTTCGGATTGATTATTTCTATCTGCCGCGCCAGATACGGTTTGTAGCTCGCGATTTCTTCGTCATTCGGATTGCGATTCTCCGGCGGACGGCGCTTGACGATATTGGTGATGTAAACATCTTGCTCTTGCCAGCCGAGTCCCCTGATATTTTTTCGCAAAAGCTGACCGGCTCGACCGACAAAGGGTCGTTTTTCTTTGTCTTCATTAAAACCCGGCGCTTCGCCAATAAAAAGCACTTCGCAATCCGGATCGCCTTCGCCAAAAACCAAGTTGGATTCTCGCAAAGGCAAGCCTTTGTCCTGCACCATTTCCAGCTCCAAATTTTTAAGTTCCTCAATTTTCGCCATAACCGCAATTATACCACTTCGAAGCTACTTCAAAAAATTTCTGCCGCGCAGATTTTTATGATACGCTATCGCAAACCGATGCGCTTCGCTGTTCGCCAATAAAATTTCTCTTTTATATTTGGCAATAATTTTCTCGTCTCCCAAGATTGCTTTCGGTTTATGCTTTTCATCTTTCACCACCGAAACTATCGCAATGTCAAGGTTCGACCTTGACATAACTTTTTTAGCGGCATTTATTTGCGCCACTCCGCCGTCCACTACAATGAGTGACGGATATGGCCATTCCCTGTGCGCCATACGCCTTTCCAAAACTTCCGAGAGCGCGCCGGTGTCGTTGGCATTGTTTTGAGTTCTAATTCTAAACTTTTTATATTCATTCTTTTCTGCCTCTCCATCCAAGACTACCGTCATAACTCCAACCATATTTTTGCCTCCCATGTGCGCGATGTCGTATGCTTCTATTCGAAAAGCGAAGGTTCTTTCGTTTTTGAATCCCCGAGGGTCCCACTCCGAAGGAGAAGGGCGCAGGGGTGAGAAAATGGAAGAACCTTCGCTTTTCAGCAACGCCACATCATTAATGTGTTGCAACGCAAAAATTTTTCTTTTTGTTTCTCCGGCTTTTTCAAATTCGCGATTTTTCGCGTATTGTTTCATTTCTTTTTCCAGATTTTTCAAAACTTTTTTCTTTTTGCCTGCAAAAAATAATTTCAAGTTTTGAATATTTTTTTTATACTGCTTTATTCCGTCTTCGTTTGAAATATCCGGCACCAAATCAACTTGTTTGTAAAACTTGTAATGATTTTTGGATTTGTCATCTAAAAACGGCAAAATTCGGCGAATGATTTTCATCGCCTCGCGAAGCTGTGGTCCATTAGTGTAAGGTCCGTATATTTTGTTCAACACTCGGTGTTGAACATTTTTTCCACGAACAACTAAAACTTTTGGAAATTTTTCTTTTGTGATGCACACATAATTGAAACTTTTATCAGATTTTTCTTTGGTGTTGTATTTTGGCTGGTGTTCTTTGATTAGATTCGCTTCAAGAATTAAAGCTTCCAGGACACTATCGGTGACAATCCAATCTATTTTATCCGCTTTGAAAACCATATCTAGGATAATTGGGCCACGCGTTTCAATCAAATCTTTGCCGAAGTAGCTTTTTACGCGGTCTTTGAGCGATGTCGCTTTGCCGATATATAAAATTTCTTTGCTACGAAGAAAAAAATAAACCCCGGGCTTATCTGGTAATTTTATTTTTTTAAAGTATTTTATATCCATACTATTTTCTCCCGCCTTCGCTAAAGCTACGGACGGGCGCGCAAAACTTTTTTAAGATATTTTCCGGTCCAGCTTTTCGGGTTGTTCGCCACTTCTTCCGGCGAACCTTTCGCCACAATCTGTCCTCCATTCACTCCGCCTTCCGGACCTATATCTATTATATAATCCGAGCTTTTAATAATATCCAGATTGTGTTCAATCAGAACGACAGTGTTGCCGTGCGAAACAAGCTTGTTCAAGACCTCTAAAAGCTTGACCACATCATCATAATGCAAACCGACCGTAGGCTCGTCCAAAAGATAAATGGTTTTTTCAAAATGCGGGCGAAAAAGTTCGCTACTAATTTTCACTCTTTGCGCTTCCCCGCCGGAGAGCGTCGTGGCTGACTGGCCGAGCGCCACATAACCCAGCCCAACCTCAAAAAGCGTTTGTAGCCGGTCAGAAATTGCCGGAATATCTTTAAAAAATTTTAAACCTTCTTCCACCGTCATCTGCAACACTTCGTAAATATTTTTTTTCTTATATTTCACGGTCAGGGTTTCTTTGTCAAATCGTTTGCCGGCGCACACATCGCAGGTAACGAAAACCGTCGGCAAAAAATGCATTTCCACCGCGATTTCGCCGTTGCCTTCGCAAGCTTCACAGCGGCCGCCTTTCACATTAAAAGAAAAGCGGTTGGCTTTCCAGCCGCGCAGGCGCGCTTCTTCGGTCAAGGCAAAAAGGTCGCGGATATGAGTAAACGCTCCGGTGTAAGTGACAATATTAGAACGCGGAGTCCGGCCAATCGGCGACTGGTCGATTAAAATCGCGCGCGAAAGATATTCCGTTCCGGAAAATGACGCGCAATTGAAAACTTGCGCCGAACGATATTTGCGTTCGTAACGGGCTTGCAGATTTTTGTAAATAATTTCATACATCAAAGAACTTTTCCCGGAACCGGAAACGCCGGTAATGGAAATCATCACGCCAAGCGGCACTTCCACATTCAAATTATTTATATTGAAAACTTTGCCGCCAGTAATTCGGAGCACACCTTTGGCTGTTCTTCTTTTTTTGGGAATTCCAATTTTTGTTTCGCCGCGCAAATAAGCAAGCGTTCTGGAATTATTTGTGTTTCGTTTTGCAGTTAATAAATCTTCCAAAAAACCCGAAACAATAACTTCTCCGCCATGCACGCCGGCTTTCGGACCGATATCCACAATATAATCCGATGCATAAATGGTGTCTTCGTCGTGTTCCACAATTAAAATACTATTACCCAAGTCCCGCAGATTTTGCAAAGTCTTGATTAGGCGATCATTGTCGCGCTGATGCAAACCGACCGTAGGCTCGTCGAGTACATAAAGAGCGCCAACCAAACGCGAACCAAGTTGCGAAGCCAGACGAATTCTCTGCGCTTCCCCGCCGGAGAGCGTATTGGCTTTGCGCGAGAGTTGTAAATAATCGAGCCCGACATCCAGCATAAATTGCAGTCGCGCTTCGATTTCTTTAACGACCGGCACAGAAATTTCTTTTTCCTGATCGGAAAGTTTTAAATTTTTGAAAAAATCATGCGCGTCTTTGATGGAAAGAGAAGAAAGTTCCAAAATATTTATTTTTTTATTTTTATCTTCTAAAAAAACATTCAACGATTCCGGACGAAGCCGCGCTCCATGACAGACATCGCATGGCTCCAGACCCATAAAATATTTTGTGCCAAGTCCATTGCAAGATGGGCACGCGCCATAAGGAGAATTGAAGGAAAACAATCTCGGCTCAACTTCCGGAAAAGAAAAACCGTCATTCTTGCAGGCAAACTTGGCGGACATAATAAATTCATTATCCTTGATTTTTATCGCCACCAATCCGTCAGACTCAATCAACGCCCGTTCGATAGCTTCAGAAAGCCGCATTCGACTCCCATCTTTATCGCCAGAAAATTCATGCACGGCAAAATGGTCAACCAAGACATCAATATTGTGAGCCTTGTTTTTAGAAAGAGTAATTTGTTCGCGCAGTTTTTTCATCACACCATCAAGGCGAATCTCCGCAAAACCTTTACCGAGCAAATCGTAAAGCAACTGATAATATTCGCCCTTACGCCCGCGAACCACCGAAGAAAAAATATAAATTTCTGTGTCAAGGTTCGACCTTGACATTTTTATCTTTTCCAAAACAAAATTCAAAATTTCTTCATTGGAAAGTTTTTTGATTTCTTCGCCGCAAACGGGACAATGCGGATGCCCAACGCGCGCGTAGAGCACCCGCAAGTAATCATAAATTTCTGTGATGGTCGCCACCGTGGAACGCGGATTGTTGGAGCGGGATTTTTGATCGATGGAAATCGCCGGCGAGAGACCGGTGATTTCGTCCACATCCGGCTTGGGCATCTGATTTAAAAATTGTCGCGCGTAAGAAGATAAGGATTCCACATATCGTCTTTGCCCCTCAGCAAAAATCGTGTCAAAAGCGAGCGAGCTTTTGCCACTTCCAGAAACACCAGTAATCACCACCATTTTATTGCGCGGCATTTCCACATTAATATTCTTTAGATTGTGTGTCCGTGCCCCTTTTACTATTATTTTTTCCAATGGTTCTTTTTTCATATACTTGTCCTTTGTAGCCTTGGCGAAGGAGAAAAACACAACCGCACCCCGCTGTGTTCATAGGGGGTGTCAGTGATTTTCTTTGCAATATTAAACTATGAGCAGTATAACAGAATTATGTTTTTGATTCAATTATTATTGAACATTTATTTCCACTCAAATATCCATGAAAAGTCGTGCCTGTAATTAGAATAGTCGGTAATTGCAGAAATAACATATTTATTAAAAAAATATCAAATGGAAAATAAACCCAGAAAAACAAAGTAGAAAAACTCAATGTATAAAGAAATACAAAAAGCAGTTCATTTTTGAAATTAACTCTATCGCCAGGTTTCAAAACCTAGATTTCGTCCTGTAAAATTTCTATCTATAATGATTCGTTAACGCAAAAACTTCAATTTCTCCTTTTTTGTTGAAGAAAAACAGACCCCTGTATTTTTTATCCACCCGAAAAGAATAAATGCCGTCATGTTTAGGATTAAGCAGTTCTGTTTTTAAAGAAGGATGACGAATATCCATAGCGAGATATTCAAGTGCTTTTTTTAATTTTGAAAGAATATTATGATCTTTGGCATAAATAAGAATATCAGAAAAAGACAAAACGACTGGATGACTATTTTCCATATGAAGACCGACGAAGACCTTTTTCCAAATCTTGCAAAAAAGCTTCGGAGTAAATTTTTGTTTTTCTAAAATCTCGAACCACTTTATCCACTGGATCCTGAACCAGAGACTCAAAAAGATGCGTCTTTATAAGACGATAAGCGTTCGCTTCTTTCTTTATTTTCAGATATTCAATTTTGGGCAAAGTTATTGTAACCATGCTTTTATTTTAACATATTAATCTTTCTTTTCCAATCGCATTTTCAAAACCCCGATTTCGTCCCTTAAAATCGCCGCAGTTTCGAAGTCCAGCTCTTTCACAACTTTGTTCATTTCTTTCTCTTTAATTTTTATTATTTTTTCGTAAACCAAATCGTTTCTCTCTTGGTCAGACATATGCAGTTTCACTTCTGTTTTTCCATCTTTTTTAGTAACCACGCTTTTGTCTTTTTTTAATTCTATCGCGTAAGCTTTTTTGAAAACTTCCAAATCCAGATCGAGTTCCGCGTTTACAGTTTTCCCGTGTTCACTTTCCAACTCTTCAGTAATATCTTTTATTTTTTTAATTATTGTTTTTGGAGTAATATTATGTTTTTTATTGTAAGCTAATTGAGTGTTGCGACGGCGTTTGGTTTCTTTGAGCGCGTAATCCATCGCTCCGGTCAGAATGTCCGCGTAAAGAATCACTTTGCCCTCGCTGTTGCGCGCCGCACGACCGATGGTTTGAATCAAGGATGTTTCCGAGCGTAAAAATCCCGCCTTGTCCGCATCCAAAATTCCAATCAAGGCGACTTCCGGCAAATCCAAGCCTTCGCGCAACAAATTCACCCCAACCAAAACATCAAAGTCTCCTTTTCTAAATTGAGTCAGAATTTTTATGCGATCCATAGTTTTAATATCAGAATGCAAGTATTCAGCTTTTATTTTTTTATCTTTCAAATAAACAGAAAGATCTTCCGCCATTTTTTTAGTGAGTGTCGTCGCTAAAACTCGGAAACCTTTTTTGATAGTTTTTTCCGCTTCGGAAATAAAATCTTGAATTTGGCCGGGGTAGCGAACACGCTCGGAGGAGTCTTCGCGAC
>JBAPNK010000013.1:0-20719 GCA_049279095.1 Minisyncoccia bacterium | reverse complement strand
CTATAAAGTCTATCTTTCAGATTGTCTGTGCAACCTTCATAGTAACCATCCTTGCATTTTAATATATATACATATTGCATAAAATTTATTTAGCGGGCTTTGCCACGCCGAAGCCAAGATATAGATTTAGCGAATCCCGACTTCGCTAAAGCTATGTCGTGGCAAAGGCGGGCGATGAGGGAATCGGACCCCCAACTTTTCTTTTGGAGAGAAAAATTATACCATTTAACTAATCGCCCTTAATTTCATAACAAAAAACGACTCTAGGCCGTTTTAAGTGTAGCATAAATATGAAGAAAATCTATTATTTCTTAATCTCTTTATGCTTTGTTATTTTGCGGCACCATTTGCAATACTTTTTAAGCTCGATCTTTTTCGTGACGAGTTTTTTGTTTTTGCTGGACCAGTAATTTATCCGTTTACAGGTTCCGCAGGCAAGTTTTATAAGTCTATCTTGTGACATAATTAGATATTATATTAAAAACCTATAAAATGCAACTACACCACGATCCTCGGCAATAATGAACTTATGCGCGTGGTTATTTCATAATTTATCGTGTTTATTCTTTCCGCCATTTCTTCGGCGGTTACTTCTTCATTCCCCTGTTTGCCTAAAATTACAACCCCATCTTCTATTTTCACTTCTGGTAAGCGGGTCACATCCGCGACGCACATATTCATGGCGACTCTTCCTAAAATTTTACACCTGGTACCGGCAATTAAAACTTCCCCTTTGTTGGAAAATTCTCGGCCAAGTCCGTCGGCATAGCCTTGCGGAATAACCGCTATTTTTGTTTCTTCATAAGTCATATAAGAAAGTCCGTAACCGATAGTGCTTCCCGCCGGCAGAATTTTTAGCTGCGCAATTTTCGTTTTCCAAGCCATTACCGGTCTGAGCTCCATTTTGTTTTTATATAAAAATTTTATGTGTTCGGAAGGCCACAGACCGTAAACGCCGATGCCTAAACGAATAATGGAATTCAGACCCTTGTTTTTTTCATAAACCAAAAGACCGGAAGTGGCGGAAATGTGTGTTTGCAGGTTTTTGAAACCGAATTTTTTTGCCAAATTTACCGCCTGCTTAAAAATTGTTATCTGTTTTTTCGCGTGAGTGAAATTATTGGTGTCTTCAATGTTCGCAAAATGCGCGTAAATACCGGTCAGTTTTATATTTTTGCATTTTTTGATCTCGATAAAAATTTTCGGCAAATCTTTCAATAAAAATCCTTCGCGTCCCAGAAAGGCATCGACGGGAATATGGATTTCTTGTTTTATTTTTGATTTTTCCGCTATTTTATTTAATTCTTTTAACTGTTCTAGAGAAAATATGGTCAAAATACAATTTAGTTTAGTCACGCGCGCTAAATCAGTCTTTTGCGCATACCCAAATAGAAAAGTTTTTTTCTTGCTTGTCCGACGCAACAACTCCAGCTCTTCAATGTCGTCCACCTGAAAATAATCCACATATGGTTCGAGAATTTTTGCGACAAGGTTTTGCCCATGGCCATAAGCGTTGCCCTTAATCGCCACAGAAAACTTAGTTCCCTTTTTGGCTAAATTTCTAAACTGCTTGATGTTGTGGATTAAATTTTTCTTTGATAATTCAATACAAGAAAGAGAATTCATATTAGTATCCTTTATTCTTAATTAAAAGCTCCAAAAATTCTTTCGGAAATATCGGTTTTTTTTCCGCCAGGGCTTGATGATAAAGCACGGTTGACGGAGTCAGTCCCGGCAAAGTATTTATTTCAATCACGATAATATTTCCGGTTCTGATCTGCGCGAAAATATCTATGCGGGCATAGCCGTGAATGCCGACCTTTTTCGCGATTTGCTCGATTAATTTTTTTACTTTATTCAGATTTTTGGTTGAAATAATTTCTTTCGGCGGCGGGGTGATGTTCACGCCGGTGCCGCCTTGAAATTTTTCTTCCACGCTTAAAATTACATTTTCCGCAACTGTGATGGAGGGCGAAAATGCTCTCAATTTTCCCCGTTCTTCCACCAATCCCACCGTCATTTCGAGATAGCCACTTTTCGGAATATGAATCAATTCTCCTCCCTTCGCTTTCAATTTGTCCGTTTCGATAAAAGACTCAAAAATAATATCTTGCGCTTCTCCTTCTGGCATATCGATAATATTTGCTTGATTTGTGAAAGTACGCGGCGGCGCGGCAGTAATTTTATTTTTAATCAAAGAAAGATAGGTCTGCAAATCTTTCTGATTGAAAAGCCGCGCCACGCCAGCCGTGCAGCCGTCGCCTCGCGGTTTGGCGATAATTGTTTTGGTTTCCAATTTTTCCAAAAGTTTATTCCAATAAATCTCCGACTCTTTATTGTTTGATAAAAGTTTGGAAATATCTTTCGCCGATAATAAAATATGCTTTGCCACACTAACGCCTTTAATCTTGGCATTTCTGATAATTTCATTGGTCATCCATTTATCCATGCATAATTTAGAAACAAGGCTGTCGGAACCATTATATTTCACTTTTTTATTTTCCAGCATTTTCTGAACTGTTCCATCTTCACCCATTCCGCCATGCAGACCCAAAAAAATAAACTGATGCTTCTTTATTATTTCGTGAAACGGATGCTTTTCGGGTATAAAAAATTCTTCTGTCGTATCGCCTTCCCGCAAACACAATTTTATTTTCACTTTTTCAATCAGAAAGAAAAGCCGTTTTGCGTCGTCTTTCGCTTTTTCCGCGTTCTCAATGATTTCTTCAACCGTGTGATTGAGAATATATGAATAAGGCAATTTCCACATTTCATTTGTTTTGGTCAATAAATAAGGATATGGCTTGTAAATTTTAGATCCGCGCAATTTGAGCCAGACATTTGTGCCACTCATTAAGGAAACTTGTTTTTCCGCCGTCTCTCCGCCGAAAACAACCGCGACAGGTTTGCGAACTTTGGAAATAAATTTATTTTCAACCGCTATCGAAATACCGCGACGCAAAAAAGCATTATTTATTATGTAGCGAAAAATATCCTGATGAGAAAAACCGATTCTGGACGCTTCCTGAAAAAGAAAACTGTTTTGCTCCATGCCGGAAATCGGATTAAAGTCGGAAAACCAGATATTGCCATCCGGCATTAAAAACCCGTCAAAACGGGCGAAATCCCGCATTCCAAACAGAGAAAACAGTTGCTCGGCTTGGATTTGGATTTTCTCGATTATTTCGTTATCAAATCTCGGCGGACAATGATATTTTACTTTATTGGTAGGCAAATATTTTTTGCGAAAATCAAAAAATTGGTTTTTGCCGTAATCCATTTCTATTTCCGAAGGTATTAGAGCAACCGGCATATTAAATCTATTTTGCAAAACAATAATCGTGAATTCCGTCCCCTTGGCAAAATTTTCTATTACTACCCTCGTGTCCATTCGCCGACTAAACAAACTTTGCGCGGCTTCTATCGCGTCGTCTATTGTTTCCACTGAAAAAACGCCAATGCTTGATCCGCCAGAGGCCGGCTTCACGATTGCGCGAGTTGTTTTTTGGGTTTTCCAAAATTTTTTTATTTTATTCGCGATTTCTTTTTCGGTGTCGGTGATTTTTAAAACAATGGAATTGGGAGCGTAAAAATCGAGTGAACGAATATATTCATTCGCTCGATGCTTATCAAAACACATTTTGCAGGACTTGGCGGAAGAACCGAGAAAAGGAATATTGTATTTTTCCAGAAAAGCTTGAATTTCGCCGTCTTCTCCGAAACTTCCGTGCATTGCCGGAAAAACAATCATCACGCTTTTTAAAATGCGCACCAACGCAGATCTAGAAAGCTCCTTGCCCGTTTTCGCCAATTTAAAATCAAAATCCGCCGGCGTGTTGGAATAAAGCTGGGCAGTGGAAACTTTGTAGGGTTTTTTTTGTTCGTTGAAATAAATAGGAATAATTTCCACACCCAAACTCCCCAAATGATCCAACACGCTTCGGGCAGAATTCATTGAGATACCTCGTTCGAGCGATGGTCCGCCACAAAGCACGGCCACCTTAATTTTTTTATTTTTTTCTTTAGTTTTTATTTGCATTTTTGCAGAAAATTATTTTTAACATATCCTTATATTATAAGTTAAAAATATAAAAGTCAAAAAAACTGTGGACAACTCCATATTTTTTGCAAATTTTTTAGAACAATTTCACCACATCGTGGTAGGTGATAAAAAGCATCAACAATATTAAAATAGAAAAACCGATCATATTGGCCATATTTGCGATTTTGGGATTCAGACGCGAACCTTTTATTTTTTCAATCAATAAGAAAAGAAGCCGTCCACCGTCGAGCGCCGGAAATGGCAATAAATTTATAATCGCCAGGTTGATGGAAATCAGAGCCGTGAAAGACAATAGATAAATGAAACCGAATTGATAAGCGTCGCCGACGATGCCAACCATCCCAACCGGACCGGAAACTCCTTCCAGACTGCCGTGGCCATGTACAGCCTCGCTGATAAGCGTGTAAAGTCCCATTACCGTATTTTTAGCCATAAACCAATCCAAACTCAATCCTTGCCACAAGGCGCTCCCAAATGGCAATTTTGCCGTGCCGATTTCGTCCATAGAAATGCCGATTTCCGGTTGACCTTCTTTATTATTAATCGGAATTACGGTTGCAGTATCTTCATCTTTACCTCGAATATATCCAATATCTATTTCTGTGTTTCCATGAGAGAGCACAAATGATTTTAAGATGTCGGGATTGATATCGGAAACAAAATCTTTAGCATTTTTTATGCTTACTATTTTATCGCCAACTTTCAATCCCGCATTTTCCGCCGGAGATTTTGGCAAAACAGAAACAATAACCGTATGCACATCGGAAAGCGTTGTGCCCGAGGGTTCACTGCCGACGGAAGTCGGCAAACCGGACATAAAACCGATCGAAAACAAAAGCCAAGCCAAAACAAAATTGGCAAAAATTCCGGCAAAAAGAACAAGCGCTTGTTTCCATTTTGGTTTACTGGTAAAACTTCGCGAAACATCTTCTTTTAAATTTTTTTCCAAAAATCCAACATCAACCGTATCGGCTTCTTCGAAATTCTCTCCGAAAATTTTCACGAAACCGCCGAAGGGCAAAGCATTCAGGGAATATTCCGTCTCCCCTATTTTCTTACCGAACAATTTTGGCGGAAAACCAAAACCAAATTCATCCACTCTGATTCCAAAACTTTTCGCCGTAAAAAAATGCCCAAACTCGTGGACTAAAACCAACACCAATAAAATTATGATGAATATAATAATGCTCATAAATTAACCCATCACTTCTTTCTGCTTTTTCTCAAAAATAGTTTCTAGGTTAGAGTTAGTTTCATTGGTAATTTTCTGCAGTTCTTCTTTGGCAGCAAACATTTCGTCTTCAGTAAGTTTTACTTCTTTCTTTTTCATTTCAATGTCTTCCAAGACAATCACCCGTTCATGCCGAATGGTAATTCTAGCCTCTTCCAATTTTTCTTTTAAAACTTTTACCAATGTTTGCCTAGTTTCAGTCGTCAGTTGCGGAAAAATTACTCTGATGCCGTGGTCATCAGTCGCCACAGACAAACCCAAATTTGCCCCGACAATCGCTTTCTCAATTCCTTTCACTTGGCTTTTGTCCCAAGGCGCGATGCGCAAAGTTTTCGGATCCTCAATTGCCACCGTGGCGACATTTTTCAGCGGCATGAAAGAGCCGTAAGACTCAACGGAAATACCGTCGAGCACCATCGGGCTGGCGCGACCGATATTGAGTTGACTATATTCTTTGCTCAAAAATTCTTCCGTCTTCTTAAGCTCCTTTTTAAAATTTAAAAAATTATACATCATATTTTCTATTGTAACATAATTGGTGTTATTAACGCCACTGATTCCATTAAAGTTTTAACCGAAGATCCCGGCATCCGCAGAAACTCGCGAACTTTAAAAAAATGCGCACAGCAAGCTGCAAAAGAATTCTTCTGGCTTAACCCTTCCCGGAGTACCGGGTGGGACCCACACCATTCAGAATTCTTTTGCAGCTTGCTGTGCAAAGATGTTTCCAGCGCATTTAAGAATTTCAAGGCTTTGGAATTATTGGATTCTGCGTTCATCTCTTCCTTATCTTCTTCATCTTTTTTCGGCAAGAATTCTTTGATAAAATCAATCCTTTTTTGCAAAGGCATAGCAATAAATTTTTCGGCTTCTGCGTATTCTGCTAGGTCGGACCTAGTCGGAATAAAATAAAATCTGGAAACAAATGTCTTCAAAAGAGCTTTGGCGTCCGGCACAATCACAAAAAAATTAGTGTTCTCGATCGGTTCTTCAAACATTTTCAACAAAACATTTTGCGCGTCCAAGGTAAAACTGTTCACACAAATTAAAAATATTTTTTTCGCAGACGAAAAACTTTTATCTGTTGACATTGAACGCAAATAAAACGCGTCTTCAACCTTAAAAGAATCAAGATTTATATGGATAAAATCCGGATTGCCGGCAGTTTTTATATTTAAGCCGTCTAAAAATTTTATTATTTCCGCCGTAATCGCTTCCCATTCGCCTTGTATCAGATACGCGTGGTGCAAATTATTTTTGTCTAAATATTGTGAAATCATTTTTTGCTTAAAACCGTTTTTTTGTAAACATCCAAATGCTCCAGCGCGATGCCGGTGCCTTTGACCACGCAAAAAAGAGGATCTTCCGCCAAGGTCGCTTTGACGCCAGTCTTGCGATAAACCAAATCGGTTAGATTTCTCAGTTGAGAAGAACCGCCGGTCATAATAATCCCGTGATCAATGATATCCGAAGCCAGCTCCGGCGGAGTTTCCTGCAAGACATCTTTGATCGCTTTGATGATTTGCCGCAGTTCCCCGTCAATCGCTTTGACTATTTCGTTGGTGCCCACTTGCGCGCTCCTCGGCAAACCCTGAATATAGTCCCGACCTTTGATGGTCACGCGCAGTTCTTCCTCGAGCGGCACTGCGGCGCCGATTTTAATTTTCACTTCTTCGGCCGTTCGGTCGCCAATCGCCAAATTGAAAGTTTTTTTGATATAATCCGCGATTGCGGCGTCTATTTTATTGCCGGCAAATTTCACAGAAGTGGAAGCCACAATTCCGCCGAGCGAAATGACCGCGACATCGGTCGTGCCTCCGCCGATATCCACCACCATATAACCTTTCGATTCATAAATCGGAATCCCCGCGCCAATCGCCGCTAAAATCGGTTCCTTGACCACATATGCGTTTTTGGCGCCGGCGCGGATGGCGGCTTCCACCACTGCGCGCCTTTCGGTTGAAGTTACTCCGGCCGGCACGGAAACCATTACATCTGGTTTAAATAAATTGAATTTACCCATGGCTTTGCCGATAAAATATCTGAGCATCGCTTCAGTCACCCGGTAGTCCGCAATCACACCGTCTTTCATTGGGCAATAAGTTATAATCGAATCCGGGGTTTTGCCAATCATATCTTTTGCTTCAAAACCAATTGCCAGAATTTTATTGTCTTGCTCCGAAACCGCCACCACCGAAGGTTCGTTTAGAACCACGCCTTTTCCCGGTAAAAATACCAAGGTGTTGGCGGTGCCCAGATCTATGCCCAATTTGCGTGAAAAAAATCCCATACCATTAATATAGCATATTTATGCTAAAATAAAAGGATGAAAATAATATCTGTCTTGCCGCTCCGAAAAATAAACATAAGAGAAAATTTGACCTATTTCACAAATTTAAATGTTTCCGTCGGCAATGTGGTCTCCGTGCCGATCAGAAATAAAAAAACTCTGGCCTTGGTAATTTCCACGGAAGAGTTGAGAGAAAACAAGAATAGTGTCAAGAGAATGGATTTCCATTTGAAAAAAATTACCGCAGACAAAGGAAGTTCCATTTTCTTGAAAGAATTTTTAGAAGCGGTTTTTGACACCGGCAAATATTTCGCGCAAAATAAAAATAATACCATTGCCTCGCTGATCCCAAATATTTTCAGGGAAAAATATGACGCATTGGCCAAAGTATCGGCTCAAAACGATTCCGTCTTTGGCGAAAAAAAAATAAATATACGGGCGGAAAAGATGTTGCTGCAAACGGGAATAGAAAACCGCTTTTCCGTTTACAAAACCCTGATTCGCGAATCCTTCGCTCAAGGCAAATCGGTTTTTATAATTTTGCCGACTCAATCCGAAATAGAAAAATTCGAAAATCAATTGGCGAAAGGCATTGAGCAATTCTCTTTTTCTCTGCATAGCGGCGTAAAAACAAAAAAAATTTTGGCGTCATACGAAAAAATTATGACTATTTCCCATCCCGCGCTGATTATCTGCACGCCGCCATTTTTGGCTATTCCCAGAAAAGATGCCGGCACGATAATTTTAGAGCGCGAAAATTCAAATGCTTATAAAATGATCCGCCGGCCCTGTTTGGATTTAAGAGTTCTGACGGAAATTTACGCCTCAAAAATTAACGCAAAATTCATAATGGCGGACACGATGTTACGCTTGGAAACGGTTAGCCGAAAAGATTTGGAAAATTTGAATCCGATGCATCCTTTATCGTTCAGAATCAATTTTGACAACATTCTTCAAATTGAAATTGAAAATCCAAATCAAAAACAAAACTTGGAGGTTCTTCCTCCACTTGGAGGAAGAACCTCCAAGTTTGAAATATTTTCAAAAAAAACCATTCAAGAAATAAAAATGGCGCTCAAAAACAAGGAGAAAGTTTTTATTTTTTCCTTGCGCAAAGGGCTCGCCACGATGACTGTTTGCCGGGATTGCATTGAAATAATGCGCTGCGAAAAATGCTCTGCGCCTTTGGTGCTGTATAGTTCGCATCAAGGCAGGAAAAGAATTTTTGTCTGCAATCGATGCCAAAAAGAAATCAATGGAGAAACCGTTTGCGCAAATTGCGGCAGTTGGAACTTGGCGCCGCTTGGCATCGGCGCGGATACTGTTTTTGAAGAAATAAAAAAAATCCTGCCTACCGGACAGGCAGGTCTGCCCAAAACCAAAATATTCAAATTAGATAAAGAATCCACCAAGACAAAGACCAACGCGGAAAAAATCGTCAAGGAATTCGAACAAACTGAAAGCTCAGTATTGATCGGCACGGAAATGGCGTTTTTTTACCTGAAAGAAAAAGTTTCTCTATCCGTCATCGCCTCCTTCGATTCTCTTTGGAGCATTCCCAATTTTAGAATGAGCGAGAAAATTATCCAAATAATAATTTCAATGATCGGCGTTACCAGAGAAAAACTTATTATTCAAACCAAAAACGAAAACGATGGAGTGATTTCGGCGATTAAAATGGGAAACCTGCTGTCTGTCGCGCGAACGGAACTGGAAGACAGAAAAAAATTGGGCTATCCGCCTTTTCAAAGGTTCATAAAAATTTCCCACTCGGGCAATAAAGAACAAACATATAAAGCCAAAAATATGCTGGAAGAAATTTTCAAAGAATATTCTCCGGAAATCTTCAGCGGATTCATCGCGCGATTTAAAGAAAAATATATAACCAATGCCTTAATAAAAATAGACCCGAAAAAATGGTCTCTGCCGGAAATTTCCGCCAATTCTTCGATTGACGAAAATCTGCTCGCCAAGCTTATGGCCCTGCCGCCGGCATTTCAAGTATTCGTCGATCCGGAGGACTTGTTGTGATTTTTAGGCAACGATTACCGTAAACTCCCCTCTTTGCTTATCTTTATTTTTTATAAAATATTCCAAAACTTCCGTTGGGCTGCCAGTTTTAAATTCTTCATAAATCTTTGTGAGCTCTCTCGCCACGCAAACTTTTTTCTGATTCTCTTTGGGACAAAATTTTACCAACGATTCCAAAGTTTTCAAAATCCGATGCGGAGACTCGTAAAAAACCATCGTTCTTTTTGATGCGGCAATTTCTTTAAACAAAGTTTCCCGTCCTTTTTTGTGCGGCAGAAAACCTAAAAATGTAAATTCGTGAGTCGGTAAGCCGGAAGCGGATAATGCAGTTATAAGAGCGCTAGCTCCTGGTATTGGAATTACTTGAACTTCATTCACCTCACCCCCAACCCCTCTCCTTGACAAGGAGAGGGGCGAAGGGGCGAGGTCGAATTTTTCTTTTATCTGCGAAACGAGTAAGGCTCCCGGATCAGAAATTCCCGGCGTGCCAGCGTCGGAAACCAAAGCCAAATTTTTACCAGCTTCCAGTAATTCAAAAATTTTCTCTAATTTAGTACTTTGTCTGGAGTTTTTTCCGACGATATCGTCGGACGGGTAGCTCATTGTCGGTTTGCTGATATTATATTTATCTAAAAGATGTTTTGTCGTTCTGGTGTCTTCGCACAAAATCAAATCCACATTTTTTAATGTTTCAATAGCCCGAAAACTGATGTCTCCCAAGTTTCCTATCGGCGTCGCGATGATATAGAATTTTGACATAAATTATTTTCGATACTTCCTCGTCCTCCATTTGTCGGCGATTTTTACGCGGGTCAGCGAGCGTTCCAGTTCGGCTTCGAAGTGTTCAAAGTCAACATGCTCTTTGTTTTCCTCTCCTTCGCCAAGGCTTCGGCGGGCAAGCATCAAAGTTTTTAGTTCTTCGGCTCGCGCTTTGGCTTTTTCTATTTTCTCATCAGTTAGTTCTCCGATATGTTCGGCGAAATCTGCCAAGACGGCAACTTCGGTAATTCCCTTTTCGTTATTTTTTATTTCCACGAAACCGCCGACGATTGCCATCGGAATGTGTTCGCCGTTTACAACAGCCACGACATCTCCGGACGCCAATCCGGCAATCAGCGGAATATGCTCCGGCAAAACGGTGATTTCGCCGAGAGTGGTCGGTAAAGTTACTTGATCCACCATTTCTTCCAAAATTAATCTTTCGGGGGTAACTATTTTTAATTTTAATTGTTTTGAATTCATTCTGTTTTTGTATTTGTCCTCCCCCTTCGCTAAGGGGGAGGACGGGAGGGGGTGCTTAACTCAAGCACCTCACCCTAGCCCTCTCCTTGTAAAGGAGAGGGGAAACTCAAAATCTACAGCGCGCCTTGCATATAAAAATCATTTTCCGATTTGTCGTCGTGCTTGCCGTCCAAAATCTCCCGAAAAGAACGGATCGTTTCCGCAAGCGGAACATAAACGCCTTTTCGGCCGGTAAATTGTTCCGCCACGAAATTCGGCTGGGAAAGAAACTTTTGAATTTTACGGGCGCGCGTCACCAATTCTTTATCGGCTTCGGACAATTCTTCCATTCCCAAAATCGCGATGATATCTTGCAAGTCTTTATACCGTTGCAGAACGCGCTGGACTTCGCGAGCGACATTGTAATGTTCCGCGCCGACAATGTTCGGATCCAAAATCGTCGAGGACGAATCCAGCGGATCCACCGCCGGATAAATTCCGATTTCCGAAAGCGAACGATTCAGAACCACCGTGGAATCCAAATGCGAGAAAGTTGTCGCCGGAGCCGGATCGGTCAAGTCGTCAGCCGGCACATATACCGCTTGCACGGAAGTTACCGAACCTTTGTCGGTAGAAGTGATCCGTTCCTGCAAGATACCCATTTCGCTCGCCAAAGTCGGCTGATAACCCACCGCCGACGGAATTCGTCCGAGCAAAGCGGAAACTTCCGAACCGGCTTGAGTAAAACGGAAAATATTGTCAATGAAAAGCAAAACATCTTTGCCTTCGGCATCGCGAAAATGTTCCGCCATCGTCAAGGCCGAGAGCGCCACCCGCAGACGCGCGCCAGGCGGTTCATTCATTTGCCCGAAAACCATCGCCACTTTCGGCAGAACGCCGGACTCTTTCATTTCGTGATACAAATCGTTGCCCTCGCGCGTTCGTTCGCCGACACCGGCAAAAACAGAATAGCCTCCATGATTGGAAGCGATATTGTGGATCAATTCCTGAATGACGACAGTCTTGCCGACGCCGGCGCCGCCGAAAAGCCCGACTTTGCCGCCTTTCAAAACCGGACAAATCAGATCGATAACCTTGATGCCGGTTTCCAAAATTTCCACTTTGGTCGCTTGCGCCACAAAAGGCGGAGCATTGCGATGAATCGGCATACGACCACCCTCTGCCCCCTCCTTATCAAGGCGGGGAGGATTTCCCTCTCCTCCTTTTGAAGGAGGAGTGCCCGAAGGGCGAGGTGGTGGCAAGTCGTCAATCGCATCACCCAAGACATTAAAAATTCTTCCGAGAGTCACGTTGCCAACCGGCACGGAAATCGGCGCGCCGGTACTGATAACTTCCATTCCACGCGAGAGACCGTCAGTTGTGTCCATCGCCACAGTTCGGACAACCCCGCCGCCGATATGCTGTTCCACTTCCAAAACAATTTTCTTGCTATTGTTTATCACTTCCAGAGCCGTATAAATTTCCGGCAGATTTTCTCCAAAATCCACATCCACGACCGGTCCGATAATGCTTTTGATTTTTCCTTTGTGTTGCATATTTTTTATAAATTAATAATAAATTCAACTCGCCATTCCCGCGCTGATTTCCGATATTTCCCTGGTAATGTTCGCTTGACGGGCTTTGTTGAACATTAAAGTCAAATCGTCAATCATTTCGCTTCCGGCGTCCGTCGCGTTTTTCATCGCTACCATTCTGGAACTTTGCTCGGAAGCGTTGGACTCAAGAAGCATTTGATAAATTTGCATCCGAGTAAGTTTCTCAGCCAGTACGGGTATAATTTTTTCATAGCTTGGTTCAATGACAAAATCAGATTGTGAAGTTTTTTCAGGAGGATTTTTGCGCAAAATATTATTTACATTGATAGGTAAAACTTGATTCGTAGCGGGTGTCTGCAAAAGACCGGACAAAAAATGCGTGTATATCATTAAAATTAAATCGGCTTTTTTCTCCCTATATGTTTGAATAATTAAATCCGTTATTGGTTTTATATCTTGAAAATCTATTTCATCCGGCAGGTCGTCAAAAGAAGCTATTATCTTTTGCCCGATCCGCCGCAAAAAGGTGTCGCCCTTGCGGCCGATAGTGATAAACTCAAATTTTTTATCTTCGTTGGCTTTCAAAAAATTTAAAACTTGTTTGACCGCCTGAGCGTTATATCCGCCGCAAAGACCTTTGTTGGAGGTGACTAAAACTATTAAAATTTTGGCTGTTTCGCGCGCTTCAAAAAGATCTTCCTTATTGTCTTTTTTAATTTTTGAAATGGATTCCAAAATTTGGAGCGAATATTCCGAATACGGCCGAGAAGAAAACGCGGCGGCCACCGCCCGTTTCATTTTGGAAGCCGCCACCAGCTCCATCGCTTTGGTGATTTTCGTGGTGTTCTTAACCGACTTTATCCGTCTTTTGATTTCTTTGGTTCCGGACATAAAAATTAGGTTCTAGTTAAAATTTTTCTTAAAATCCTCAATCACTTTTTTTAATTCCTCTTCGCCAATATCGTCCCACATTTTTTTCTCGGCAATTTGCTGGTAAAAAATTTTGGCGTGCCGTTCGGCATATTCCGTCAAACCCTGCTCAAATTCTTTTATTCTGCCGACGGACACATCATCCATGAAACCTTTGGTCAGCGCGTAAAGCGCGACAACTTGATTTTCAATTTTGATCGGTGAATATTGAAGCTGTTTCAATACTTCCACCGCCCGCTTGCCTCGTTCCAAGGTCTGCTTGGTCGCTTCGTCCAAATCCGAACCGAATTGCGAAAAAGCTTCCAGCTCGCGATATTGCGCCAGATCCAATTTCAAAGTGCCCGCCACTTTTTTCATCGCTTTGATCTGGGCGGTTGAACCAACGCGCGACACGGAAGATCCGACATTCACCGCCGGCCGAATGCCTTTATAAAAAAGATCCGTTTCCAGAAAAATCTGCCCGTCGGTAATGGAAATGACATTGGTCGGAATGTAAGCCGAAATGTCTCCGGCTTGAGTTTCAATAATCGGCAATGCAGTGATGGAACCGCCGCCGTTTTTTTCATTTCGACGGCAAGCGCGTTCGAGCAGTCGGGAGTGCAAATAAAAAACATCGCCGGGATACGCCTCGCGCCCCGGCGGACGGCGAAGCAACAGTGAAATTTCCCGGTAAGCCACCGCGTGTTTGGAAAGATCGTCGTAAATTATCAAAACATCTTTGCCTTGGTCCATAAAATATTCCGCTATGGAAACGCCGGCATAGGGCGCAAGATACGCCAAAGCGGCCGCTTCAGACGCGCCAGCGGAAACAATCACCGTGTAATCCATCGCTCCGCCCTCTTCCAAACGCGCTTGAATTTTTCGCAATTTGGAATCTTTTTGACCGATGGACACATAAACACAAATCATATTCTGGCCCTTTTGATTCAAAATGCTATCGATCGCCAAAGCGGTCTTGCCGGTTTGCCGGTCGCCGATAATCAGTTCGCGCTGGCCGCGGCCGATCGGAATGATAGCGTCGATAACCTTGATGCCGGTCGCCACCGGCTCCGAAACCGACAATCGAGTAATGACTCCGGGAGCGACTTTTTCGATCGGATAGAATTTTGCGGCTTTGATAATTCCTTTGCCGTCAATCGGAACACCAATCGCATTAACCGCCCGTCCGAGAATTTTATCGGAAACCGAAACTTCCAGAATTTTTCCCGTGGCGCGCACTTCATCGCCTTCTTTAATTTTTGAAAAATCGTCAAGAATGATAACGCCGATAGAATCTTCTTCCAAATTGAGCGCCACGCCTATTTCGCCTCTTGAAAATTTCACCATTTCGGAAGATTTCACATCCGAGAGCCCGGAAACTTTCGCGATGCCATCGAAGATCTGCAACACCCGGCCGACTTTCTCGATTTTTATTTCCGTTGAAAAATGTTCGATCTCTCTTCTTAAATTTTCCACAATTTGATTCGTGCTCATCTGCTTTTGGTTAAATATTCTTGTAATTTTTCAATTTTATTTCTCATGGTCAAGTCGATGATTTCGTCGTTCGCTTCTATTTTAAATCCGCCCAATAATTTTTCGTCCAAAACTTCTTTTAAGCTCACTTCTTTTTTTCCGTAACGGCTGGACAAAAAATGGATAATTTCTTTTTTGGCATTTTCATTTATTTTTTTAACGCTCGACACTTTGACCGCAATTCTGCCTTCGTTTTCGTTTATTATTTTATCCAAACACGACAAGATGTCCGGATATTTCGACCAGAGTCTCTTTTTTGACAAAAACCGAATCACCTTTCCGGAAAATTGTTTCGCTTGAGTTTCGTCTTTTGACGCCAAGTAAATGGCATGGGCTATATCGTTGTTTGAAATTGCGCTCATTTTATCACAAACTGCTTAAATCTTGCTTGTTTTTAAGCAATTTTTCCGTGGCGGCCATCGCCAACGACACAATTTCTTTTTTGGCTTCTTCGACCATTTTTGTTTTTTCCGCTTCCAGTATTTTCTTGCCGTTTTCCACGGTCAAAGCCACTTGCTGGCCCGCTTCTTCCAGCATCAGCGTTTTTTTGTTTTCCGCTTCTTTTTTGCCGGCTTGAAAAATCTTATCCGCTTCCAGGCGCGCATTGGAAAGCATGGTTTCATATTCCGCGCGAGATTTGTTGAGCAAAATCGCGTTGGCTTTGGCGTCGTCAATGCCTTTACTGATTTTTTCGCTCCGTTCCGCCATCAATTTGGATAGCGGCTTTAGGGCAAAAATATATAGAACCGCAAAAACAATTCCAAAATTTATCGCCTGAGCGATGATAATTTTCCAATCTATGTGGAATGTGGAAATGATTGAAGACATAAAAATTCACCTCACCCCAACCCTCTCCTTATAAAGGAGAGGGAGAATGCAAATGCTATATCGAAAACGCGATAACCAACGCGTAAATGGCGATAGCTTCGGCAAACGCGCAAGCCAAGAGCATCGGCACCAAAATCTTGCCGGCAGCTTCCGGATTGCGTCCGATTGACTCCATAGCTTTGGAACCGATCCAGCCGATAGAAATAGCTGGAGCGATAGCTCCGACGGCCATAACGATCGCTTTTGCAAATGTTGTTGAATCCATATGTTTTTTAAAATTAACTAATAATTTCGACTAATAATTTATCCCATTTCTTTAACTAATTCTTTGACCAATTTCTTTTCTTCGCCTGTTTCATGCTCTTCTTCGTGATCGCTTGCCGCAATGGTAAAATAAACCACCAGCAAAATCGAGAAAATCAGCGCCTGAATCACCCCCACCAGCAGTTCCAAAAAAAGAAAAGGAATCGGAATGATATACGCCACCAAGGCCGCCATTGACGCCAAAAGCACTTCGCCGGCGAACACATTGCCGAAAAGACGAAACGAGAGCGAAGCGACTTTTGCAAACTCGCCGACGATTTCAATCAAACCGACAAAGAATGTGATGGGCGCAACGATGATAATCGTCGGCTCATTGCGAATTTTTGTAAAAATTCCTCCGAGCACATTCAGGTTAACATATTTATTAAAAGTTTTCCAGAGGCCTATCGAAACAACTCCGAAAACATTCGCGCCGATGACAGCCATCACCGCTAGCGCGAGGGTGGTGTTGATATCCGCCGTGCCGCCGCGCAAAAATGGAATAAAAGACAAACCATCTTTGCTTTTTTCAATAATGCCGAATCCTCCGAGCGGGACCAGCCCCAGCCAGTTATTGACTAAAATAAAAAAGAAAACAGAAATGGCAATCGGGAAAATTCTTATGGAAAGCGCCCGGTCGTTGGTCACTTGATCGCACATATCGAGCGCGCCCTCCAAAATCATCTCAAAAACATTTTGGATTTTGCCGGGAATTGTTTTTAATTTTGAACGCAAAATCAAAGCCAAAACAATTATTACCGCGACAGCCAGCCAACTGGTCAATAAAGAATTAGTGATGGTGAATCCGCCAGCTGGCGGACCATATTGATGAATCGGCTCAGCAAAAAGCGTGATGTGTTCGGACGCGCCTTCGTTCGATTCCGGTTGTTGTGTAATTTGTTCTGCTTGGGTCATCTCATTATAAATTTTAACTAATAATTTTTATTTATTATATCCCGTCCGTTAAATTTATAACGGGACAAGTAAATTATTTTTGATTTTCTGTCTCTTTTAATTTTTTTGTATAATCTTTCATCGTTTTCCAAATGCCATAACAAGTAAAAAGAAAACCAACACCGACGCAAATCAAAAAAAGAGTAGGCTTGGTGTGATAATGATTATCCAAAGCTTTGCCGACAATCAAAGCCAAAACAATCGGCACCACAATCCAAGTGGAAACATCACCCATTATCCGCACCGCCCCAGCCCACCAGGGACCAACTTGCCGAGACGAGTTATTATTTAAATTTTGCTTTTTATCTTCCACAAAAATAAAGCCCATAAACTCTTATTGGGCTTTCTTCTATAATAATATAAAAATATTTTAGATGCAAATGCCTATAAAAACAAAAACCGTCAGACGATCTTTAAAAAAATGCAAATAAAGTTATACACACAGATTGATATATTTATTTTTTAAGTATAGAAAATTTAAAAATAGAAAACCGTCCTCCCGAGCGGTTTCCCCTAGAAAGACGGTTATTATTTGACTACATATAAATGATAGCTCGGATCGAGCCATACATTGTTTATGTAGTCGATCGTTTCCTGGAATGTGAGCTTTCCGAATAGCGCATCCCAGGCAACCTGGCACTTGGTTCTCTTTTTGGAGTCATGTGTTCCACGAAGAGAAACTTCAGTGCCGTTGATAAATCGACACACAACTGTCGCCCCTTCAGGTTTCCAGGGGGACGAGTTGATTTTGTTCGCGATCTGTTCGGCGTTCATGTTGCCGAACAAAGTGTGCCAGTATTTGTGAAGTCGCCCTGGCACATATGAGATGTTGGCAGAACTATCCGCCCCACCAATCGACCGTGGTCGTCGGTGATGCGGATAAGTGATTTTTTTCAAGGTAATCTCCTTGTTACAACTTCAGCAGATACCGCTCGTCCCCGAGCGTCCTGCTGACGTTTCTGCAAGATCTCGCCCAAAACGGGAAGTTACCAGCAACCTGCCAAAGCAGATGTGCTTTCTTCCTCCCCTCAAGACGATCGCTTGCTCTTGCGAAAAACGAACTTCCGAGGTGGTCGTACCATCTCAGGTTGTGAGTTTTCTTCATCTGGTCGCGGAAGAAGCCGACCAAAAGAAGAGTTTGCGAACCGGCAATTTCAAGAATTTCAGGATCTTGCAATCCCGAAGCTCCTTCCGCCGTCAGCCCCGGAAGAACGAAGGTGTCTTGGAATTCACCCCAAGAAGCTCTGTGAGGTCTCCCATTTTTTCTCCTTTCTAAAAACTCCTTCAAATCAACCTTATACCTAAAAAATCAATATATCAAATTACAATTTCTGCCAAAGTTCATGAGCTTCGTCTAAATCAAGCCCCTCATCATCGGCAAAATCCTGAACCTCTTCTGCTTCTTCAAAACTCAAATCATTGTCTTTTGCAAATTCAAATAATTCTTCGTCCATAAAATTACTTTTTCTTACCCTCGTCTTTCGAAAAATTATTTAAAAAATTCTGCAAGCTGAAAGCTTTTTGCAAAGCCTCGAGGCTCACATCCCCCGTTCTCATCAGCTTGCATACTTCGCAATCATCATCGTCATAGTCTTCTTGTTTTGGGTTCTTGGTTTTTTTCATAGAATTTTATTTTCCAGATTTTCTTCGGTTATCATCTCTGCACAACATCTGACAATTTTCTGAAATTGTTTTTCCGCCCTCACGCCAAGGTTTTATATGATCAGCTTCCATTTCAGAAATGTCCCACTTTACTTTCTCTTTTTTCTGTTTTTTACAATCTAGGCAGATGCTTTTTTGCCTTTCATAAGCTTCCCTCTTTTGTTTGTCTGTAAAAGCGCGGATGTTCAAATATTTTTCGTTTCTGGTTAAAACATATTCATAAATTCCGGATTTTTTGGTAACATCTTCGTCTTGCATCAATTCCGTTATTTCTTTTTCAAGTTTTTTTGAATCAAATTTTTTGTCTTTGAATTTGTTATACAGCTCACCCCAATCTACATGAGACATTTCGCGTCGGTAATTTGGAAATGTTTTTTGAGTCCACGCAATCACGTCTTGAAAATATTCCCACAGCTTTTCTGCGCTTTTGTCATTCTGGTGCTTGCCCATATAATCTTCAATTTTATCCTTACTAATCCAACGAAGGACTGTTTCTAAATATTCTTGGCGATTTAATGCTCCGCTGACATAATCATGAGCCAACAAATATGCTGGTGCATTGCTTTTGCTGAAATATCGCTTTGCATCGGTTACCCAAGATCCTGAATAAATAGCATTCAAAAGTTCTTGAGGAGTAAGTTTCTCTCCGGCAGTGTTGATGACTCTAAACCAAGCCAGTTTTTCATCGTCCTCGCCTTCGCAAAAATACACCATGAGCGGATAGTTATGGATTTTCTTTTTTTCCTGCTCAGTCAAATTCTCAAAATACATCTGATATCCACGGTTCATCACATTAAAATCACCAGCCAAAAAGTTGCATATGCTCACTGTGCGCTGTTGTCCATCAAGAATCTCGAAGCTACCATCTTTATTCTTTACCCAATACATCGCATTCAATGGGAACTCGCCCATTACTGAATTTATAACGGCGATTTGCTGTTCGGGTTTATAAACAAACTCTCGTTGATATTTCGGGCGGATATTCAACTTGCCGCTATATCCTACAACGCCTTCTTCTTCACTATTCTTATACCCGTCAATTATTTTATGTATTGGAATTTGATGTGGTTCGATTTTCATAAATTTATTTCTGATTAATTTTTTTATTTTTAATTAAAATGCGAGCATACTTCTCTTTACTTTCGCCATGTACTATACCTCGATGTCTATGTTCTGAATCTTTTCTTAATAACTCAACCTCTGCAGAAATATCTCCACTGTGTGTCTGACCGATTATTTCAAATTGGTCTGGATTATATTTATCTAAAAAAGTTATTGGTACTCCCATTACTCCTTTATAATCCATTGGAATATCGTTTACCTTATCAACATTGATTGCTTCGTAATTATCATATTTGGGATATTCTTTAGGCGAATATTTTTTATAAAGCGTCAATTCATCGTGACGTTTTGTGGTATCTAGATTTGTATACCACACAATTCTACCCATACTGAAAAACTTTGTACCGTTTTCAATTTTTATTCTTGATTCTGTTTCAATGTCATAATCATTAGGGACTTGAAACCATTTTGTGCCACCATTATCATAGCCAAGCCACAATTTATCTTCTTTCAACAGTTTAAAAAATTCTTTAGTAGTAACTGCGTTCTGATCACCAAGAATTAGAAATTTCTTTTTATATTCCACAAGTTGCGCGACGTATTCCCGAAACAGAGAAAATGGTGGATTGGTGACTACAATATCCGCTTCTTTCAATAATGCAATACACTCATCACTTCGAAAATCTCCAGAACCCTTGAGCGGTGTAGCTACATTTGCGTCATGTTTTAGAAGTCGCTCAACATCAGCAAGACCAACGGAACCATCAGTATTAGTCGGAACTTTTTTAATTTCAATCTTTAATGGTTGTTTACCTTTTGATCCAGCCACATCAAATAGTGGTAACTGTTGGCCGACAATTGGTGAACCACTGTAACTCGTCGCGATAAGTTTCTTTAATTTTAATTCATTAAACTTAGAAGCAAAATATTTAAAGAAGTTACTCTCAAAAGGGTCGTCACAATTGCAATATACCACCTTGCCACGAAATTGATCTTTGTAGTGCTTAAGCTCTTTTTCAATATCAACAAGCTGAGTATAGAATTCGTCTTTCTTTGCAGCGTTGGCTTTGTGTAAG
>JBAPNK010000012.1:0-2919 GCA_049279095.1 Minisyncoccia bacterium | reverse complement strand
CGTATCCGCATAAGCCGTGCTAAAAAAACAAAAGACTATAAAAAGACCAAAAACAATTTTAATAATTTGATTTTTCATATTTGAAAGACAAAATGTCTCCCGGCTTTATTTTATAATTTGAAACGCCGACTTGCGCTTCAATATTGTTCACATAATATATCCAACTTTGGTTTTGATTATTTTTTATTCCGTTGATGCTGTCGATAAATTCACCCATGCCGATATAATTTTGTGCCGTGAAATTTATTTTTCCTTGCGCGCGCAGAGTATTCATAAAATCATAAACGCTGATAGAACCAGGAATGTTGTCTTGGAAACTTACCCCAGAGGCAAGACCTATGGGGTTAGAGTTTTTTGCTTGTGAAAAATAAAACAACAAACCCAAAAAGCTTAAACAAATCAAAACTATTAAAATTATTTTTTTATTTTTCATATTTTAGGCACAAAAAAATCCTGCAAGATAAATCTAGAGCAGAATTATAAATATTCAAAAAAGAATTTTTATCCTGCTCGGGACTAATGAAATGATTGGTATTCGGACTTGTCCCAGCCCAACTTTTGTAAACAAAAGTTGGGCTGGACTTACCGTAGCGGCACTGCACTGGAATCGCACCAGTTTCCCCAAACATTTCTTTTAATTTTCAAACGAACACATTTTATTGTATACTTACTCTGCATTATGTCAAAGAAACATGTGGATAAAAAAACAACCCTAGAGAGGCGGGCAAGGATTATGGTTTTCGGAACTTTTGACGGACTGCATCGCGGGCATCTTGATTTTTTCAAGCAAGCCAGAGCGTTGCACCAAAATCCCTTTTTAATCGTATCCATAGCCAGAGATGAAAATGTTTGGAAAATAAAAGGGAAGTATCCGAACTTGCCGGAAAGAGCCAGAATGATTTTAGTGGAAAAATGTAAATTAGTCGATAAAGTTGTCTTGTCCGGCTTGAAAAATCACCTTCCTCATATTATCAAAGAAAATCCGGATATCATCGCCTTGGGGTATGACCAAAAAACTTATGTGCCAAATTTAAAAAAAGATTTGAAAAACAAAGCCGTTTCGGTAAAAATCGTTCGCCTGAAACCGTATCAAGAAAAAATTTACAAAAACCACTTGCTAAAAATAAAAACATGAATATAATTTTATATTATTAATTAATTTTAATAATTATTATGCAAGAAAATAAAATTGAAAAATTTATCAAAAGAATTTTTAGCAACAAGGATTTTGCGTCTGTCTTTTTTACCAGTTTGCTGTCGTCGGTTGTTTTTATTTTGATAATTTTGGGAATAGCTTGGCATTATCGAACGCCGATTTTTAATTCTCTGACAAAATCTTATTTGCAAGATTTGCAAAGTCAAAATGCGAATAATAAAAATATTGCAAATTATCCAATTTTTTCGCAGCAAGATTCTTTGGTAGTTGGCGCGGTTAAAAAAACTAATCCGGCTGTCGTTTCCATAATTATCTCCGAAGAGGTTCCGAAATACGAGGAATATGTGGATCCGAATCAAGGAGAGCAGGATAATCCGTTTGGCGATATGTTTCCGGGTTTTAATTTCAGTTTTCCACAGATTCCGCAATACAAGCAAGATGGAACGCAAAAAGAAGAAATTGGTGGCGGTTCCGGATTTTTTGTTTCAAGTGATGGGCTGATTGTCACCAATAAGCATGTGGTGGATCAAAAAAATGCGGAATACACCGTTTTTACGAATGACGGCAAAAAATACACCGCCAAAATAATCGCGCTGGATCCGGTTTTGGATATTGCCCTGATAAAAATTAATCCGCCAGTCGGCGGAAGCTTCTCTTACTTATCGCTCGGCGATTCCAATTCGTTGCAATTGGGGCAGAGCGTGATCGCTATCGGCAATGCGCTCGGAGAATACAGAAACACTGTTTCCGTGGGAGTAGTTTCTGGGTTAGCTCGATCTATCACGGCTGGGGATGAAATGGGTGGAAGTTCGGAAGCTTTGGATAATGTCATTCAAACCGACGCGGCGATTAATCCGGGAAATTCCGGCGGACCGTTGCTCGACCTTAATGGGGAAGTGATTGGAGTAAATGTCGCTATCGCGCAAGGCTCGGAAAATGTCGGTTTCGCTTTGCCGATAAACAGCGTGAAGAGTTCGATTGTTTCTGTCGAGCAGACCGGCAAAATTGTCCGGCCATATTTGGGAGTTCGTTATGTGGCGATTGACGCCGTGATGAAAGCGGCCAATAATTTAACCGTGGATTATGGAGCTTTAGTGAAAGCTGGTTCGGATCCGAGCGAACTGGCGGTGATTCCCGGTTCTCCGGCCGATAAAGCCGGCATTGTGGAAAATGACATTATTTTGGAAGTGGACGGGGTAAAAATCGACGACACCAACACGCTTTCTTCTATCATCCGCCAAAAAACCGTCGGGCAAGTCATCAATTTGACAATTCTCCACAAAGGAACGCAAAAAACCGTGCAAGTCATTCTCGAAGCCGCGCCGACAAGCTAGTCACCACCCCCGCTAACATAAGTTAATCACCACCCCGCCTGCTGGCACCCCTCCTCCGATTCAGATATCGCTCCTTTCTATCTTCGACGCCAGATAAACTCCGCCGAACATCAAGACGCCCAGAATCAGAAAAATAAAATTAAAAGCCGGCGCGAAATAAAAAATTAGGAGCGCCAGAAGAGGCGCGACGATGTAGGCCACCGGAGAAGCGCTGCGGTAGACGCTGATAAATTCGTCATTCTCCGGTCTAATGTGTTTAAAAAAATAAGTGTCACTCATTGGTTCCACGATAGCTGCTCCGATGCGAGTGATGAAAAGCATTAAGGTCCAAATAAAGATTGAAGAACTGGTGATAAAAAATAGCGTTAAAGTGGATAAAGCCATAATCACAAAACCGAACATCAATATTTTTCTTTCACCGATATGGTC
>JBAPNK010000011.1:0-21863 GCA_049279095.1 Minisyncoccia bacterium | reverse complement strand
GTCCAATAGATCTCAAAACACCGTCAAATTAGACAAGCTTTTGGAATATCTGAAAGAATTAAAATAAAGAGGCAAATGAAAAAGATATTGCAACAAACAGAAAAAGTTCTTCGAGAAACGGCCCATGATGTTCGCGTTGCCGATATTAAAACTCCGAAAATAAAAAAAGCTCTGCGAGAAATGTCTTTGGCCCTGAAAAGCCAAAACGACGGAGTGGCCATCGCCGCGCCGCAAATCGGCTATCCGCTTGCAATCTTTATTGTCGCGGGAAAAATTTTTCACAAAGATTTTACAAAAGGAGAAGAAGAATTCAAAAAAATTTCCGCAAATGAAATACCGAGGGATTTAATTTTTATCAACCCGAAAATTTCTAAGCTCTCGCGCGAAAAAGAATGGGTGCCGGAAGGCTGTCTTTCGGTGCGCTGGCTTTACGGCAAAAGCTTGCGATCCAAAAAAGCGACCGTCACAGCTTACGATGAAAATGGCAAAAAATTCACGCGCGGCGCCTCCGGCTTGCTCGCGCAAATTTTTCAGCATGAAACCGACCATCTAAACGGCATCCTTTTTATTGACCACGCCAAAGACATTAAAGAAGAATTGCCTAAGTAATATGCAGAATAATAAACTCAATTTTGTATTTTGGGGCACGCCAGAAGTGGCTTCGGAAACACTTAATATTCTCAAGCAATCAAACTTTATTCCCGCACTTATAATTACATCACCCGATGCCAAAAAAGGTAGAGGTATGCATCTAGAAGCATCCCCAGTTGCTATTTTTGCCAAAAAAAACAACATTCCCTGTCTTAAGCCAGATAAACTTGATGAAGAATTCACTTTAAAACTTTCAACTTTCAACTTTCAACTTTCGGTGGTCGTCGCTTATGGAAAAATAATTCCGGAAAATATTTTGAATCTGCAAAAATTAGGCTCGATAAACATTCACTATTCCCTCTTGCCAAAATATCGCGGAGCTTCCCCGGTGGAATCCGCCATCTTAAACGGCGAAACGGAAACCGGCGTGACTATCCAAAAAATGAAATTCGCGATGGACGCGGGAGATATTCTTGCGCAAGAAAAAGTGAATATATTTCCCGACGAAAAAGCGCCCGACTTGCGAACTCGTCTGATAAAAATCGGCGGAGAGCTTTTGGTAAAAATTCTGCCGGATTTTTTGAATAAAAAAATTAAAGAAATTCCGCAAAAAGAATCCGAGGCGACTTTTTGCCGGAAAATCAAAAAAGAAGATGGGTTGGTAGATTTAGAAAAAGAACTTCCAAATGTTTTATATAACAAATTCCGCGCTTACGCTTCTTGGCCCAGAATTTTTTTCTTTAAAAATGGTAAAAGAATAATCATTACCGATGCCACGCTGGAAAATAAGCAATTTATAATAAAAAAAGTCTTACCAGAAGGCAAAAAAGAAATCAATTGGGAAACATTCCAAAAACAAACTTCATAATAAACGCTACCGCTGCTATTATGTTAGTTATCACTTTTTGACGGCCGTCAAGTTTGATAAGGTTAATACACTTCTTGCTGATAACACTTCTCACAATAAATAATCTCCGGCCTCTCCGGCGCGTAAGAAGTTTCAAACTCCACTTCGCATTTTTCTTTTCCGTGAAAATGATTTGTTTTATCGCACATACACGAACGATGCCAAAGCTTTAAAGGATTTCTTTGTTTTAATCTTTGATAGTGTCGGCAATTCGGGCAAAGATGTGGGATCGGTAAATTCATTCTTTGATAGAATTGTAATTCAGATTCAATGATTTTAAACGCTTCAGTGCATTGTTCATTGCATTTGCCTTGGTGTTCACATTCAATCACTTTTCCGATCATTTCTTCATTTACTTCTTTGATATTGTCCAGAATATCTTTGGTTTTAATGTCTATTTCGTAATTTCTCTCAACTCTATCTTTCCATTTATATCCTTGTTTTAACGCTTGTTCTTTGGTTAAAGGAAAGTATTCTTGAGCAATGGTTTCGTTTTAGCAGAATGGGGACAGTTCACTTGGGAAGAATTCTCCGTATTTGTATATTCTACCTTTTTTATCAATATATGGCAGATCATTCATTTGCTTGATGATTTTAGGGATTAGTTCTTCGTATCGTTCTTTGGTGTATTGGCGGTTTAAGATGCAGTAGGATTTATTATGTAAACCAATACAACCAAAAAGATCGTGGCAAGAATTACAATCACGTGAATAGTAAATATTGCTACTACCTCTTATAAAATAACTGAAATAATAATCGGAATTATTATTTGAATCAAAACCAATAGCAATAGTTTCGTATACTCTCTCAGAGGCAGGCATGCCATAATTATCATGCGAGTCTTTTACACTTAAAACAACATAGTGCGTATATTTACAATTTTCTGAGCCTGTACCAAAAATATCAAAACAATTCTGACAATTTCTAGTGTTAAAAAGATTGTCTCCTGAAGAATCTTTCACGTTAATTAAGTGAGCAAATTTATGAATAGCATTTTTATATAAACCTAAAAACTGTAATTTTAATTTTTGTAAATTTTTGCAACTTTCAATATTAAATTCTTTAATTTTTTTAAAAAATTCTTCCTTAGAATACTGCTTATTCCAAATACAATAATTTTTATTTCTTAAATTGGTGCAACTAAAACAGTGTTGGCAATTTCGGCAATCATACAAAAACATTGAATCAGTGCAATTTTCACATTGTTTACTAAAGGTTAGCTGATATGAATTTGTGCATTCTATGTTTTCGTAACAAAGCTCTAATTTGTCTCCACTGTAAATATCAGCGGTGTCTTTTGAAAAAGAAACATTTTTTGAATACGATAATTGCTCATTTCTCATACCTCCAAAACAAAGATAACAATCTTTTTCATTGGAAGTATAATTACAGTAATCTGAATTCAACTGCTTGCCTCCAAAAAATAAATTAATTATAGGAACGTTTCTTAACAATGATTGAAATTGTAAGAAAAAAGGTTTATTGAAATTATAATCAGCACCAAAGGTCATCGGATCCCAATTATCACTCCACCAACACTCATGACAATATACATTAAATCCAGAATTAGGATTATAAACTGAAATAATATCTTTGTTACATAAACCACATTGACCCTTGTAAAAAGTCCTTTCGTTTCTAAAATTTAATCTTCTTGTTAATCGGCATTCCGGACAAAATGTCGGTGGCGGGACTTTTATTTTTTCGTAAAAATTAAAATCCTCCGGCTCTATCGTAAAGTCTTTTTTACAGTTTTGGCATGTTTCTATTTCCATGTTTTAGTATTTCGAAGTGAACGGATTTCTTTTGGTCAAGCCTTTGAACATTTTTTTGACGCTTCTCGCGCCGCGAGTGAAAAGCGTCTGCCTTTTGTCTTTATTTTTTTGAATATCGTTAAAAAGTTTCTCCTTTACTTCGTCAATCGCGCTATACAAATCTTCATGATCGGATTCTCCATAAAATTTTCGGCCGTCTATTTTGATTAGGCAAGACGCGTGAAAAATTTCGCCCGCCTTGTGATGATTGGTGGTTTTGGCGACTTCAAAATTCGCCATCGCTTCGCCTTTGGCTTTTTCAATACCCGCGAGTAATCTTTCCAAATTGGTCACTCTTTTTTCGACATACTCTTTGATCGCTTCGGTCAACTCCAAATTTTTCCCTTGTAAATTTATTTGCATGCTTATATTATATCAACAAAAAATGCTATAATCAAACTGTGAATGAAAAACCAGTAAAAATACTTATAATTGGCAACGGTTTTGGCGGAATCTACGCCTTGAAAAACTTGCATAAAATTTTTGCCCGAGAAATAAGAAATAAAAATATCGAGCTCTCTTTGATTGGCGAAAAAAATTATTTCTTATTTACTCCGCTTCTGCACGAAGTCGCGACCGGCGGCATCAATCCGATGAATATCATCGAACCGATCCGCAAAGTTTTAGGATGCTGTCTTAAAAATTTTTATTTAGGGAAAGCGGAGCAAATAAATTTGCAAGATAAAACTGTTTTGGTCGGCGGCGCGCCAGTCGCCTACGATTACTTAATTATCGCTCCCGGATCCGAAACGAATTTTTTCAATACGCCCGGAGCAAATCAATACGCATTTTCGTTGAAATCCATTGAGGACGCAATTAAAATAAAAAATCGCTGCATCACGCAAATGGAGCGCGCGTCGCATTTGAAAAATTCAGCCGAAAGAAAAAAAATGCTTAAATTTGTAATTGTGGGCGGCGGGCCGACCGGCGTGGAATTGGCGGCTGAACTGGAAGAACTGGTGCGAGAGACTTTCGCTCACTATTATCACAAAGAAATTATTGATGATATCTCGATTGTTTTAATCCAAAAAGGATCCGCATTAGTGCCGCAGTTCTACCCAAAAATCCGCGCCAAAAGCTTGCGGGTTTTGCAAAAAAAAGGAATCAAAACAATGCTTAATTCGGCCGTCAAAGAAATCGGAATTTCGTATGTTATCATCAACGACGGCGTCAAAATTCCCACAGAAACCGTCATCTGGGTTGCTGGCGTAAAACCGGTCAATTTAAAATTCGACCAGCCGGTGGAAAAATCTCCGGACAGCAGACTGGCGGTTAACGAATGCCTGCAACTCCAAAATCATCCGGAAGTTTTCGCGATCGGAGACATCGCTTTGTTTAAAGACGAAAAGAAAAATGTTTTTCTGCCCCAGCTCGCGCAAGTGGCGGAAAAAGAAGCTAAAACCGTCGCCAGAAACATAAAATTTTTAATAGAAAATAAAATGCCGGAAAAATTCTTTTATAAAAATTCCGGAAATTTGATGTCGCTCGGCAAATGGAAAGCGGTAGGGCAAATATCCGATTTTACTTTTTCCGGACACATAGCTTGGTTCATCTGGCGGACAGTCTATCTTTCCAAACTCATATCATTCCGCAAAAAAGTCCGCGTCGCCCTCGACTGGACCATGAACCTCTTCTCTCCGCGGGATATTTCGCAGATGTAAAAATGTTAAACACTCGGTGTTTAACATTTAATCGAGGACTACCCTCGATTTTTTTATACTCCCGATTTTTTATTCTTTATATCCCTGGTCAAAGCTCGCAATAAAATTTTCAATTCAATCGTCGCCACGCCGACGACGGTGTCGGCGCCGCCATAATAGATATACAGCAAACCTTTGTTCTCCGCCATTCCGCACGGAAAAACCACATTGTTCACGATGCCGACTTTTTCATAAATTTCTTGCGGTTCAAAAATCGGATCGGAGGTGCGGGAAATAACCGTGGTCGGATCTTTCAAATCCAGCAATAGCGCTCCGACGCGATAAGTGTGATGATTTTTGGAAATGCCGTGATAAAGCAAAAGCCAGCCGTATTTTGTTTTGAGGGGCGGCGCGGAAATGCCGACTTTTTCGGAATCCCACGAATTGAGTCTCGGCCCGATGACCCGGATGCATTTTTTGACGATGTCCGTTTTGAAATTAAGCGACTTGATATAATCTCCGCACATTTCACTGCCTACCCGATGCAAAATAAAATATTTCCCATTTATCTTCTCCGGAAAAATGCAAGTGTCTTTATCGTCAAAACCGGCCGGGGTAATCAAAACCGGTTTTTCCCACTGCCAATTCTTCTCTAAAAAATTCTTTTCGGTAATGGAAGTAATGGCGACCCGCGGCGGACCGATGCCGTCAAAAGCGGTGTAACACATATAAATGTTTTTGCCGATTTTGGTCAAGCGCGGATCTTCGCAGCCGGAATTTCCGCCGGTCACCTTTTTCATCTCAAAACTTTCTCGCGGAATATAAACTGGATCATTTAATCTTTCGTCGATATTAATTCCGTTTTTACTCATAGCGTAACCGACCGAAGAAGTGTTGTCTTCCGAAAGCGCTCGATACAAAATGTGGGTCTTGTTTTTTATCCGCAAGGCCGCCGGATTGAATGTCGCTTTTGATTCAAAAGTATGTGTCTTGTCGGGAACAATAATCGGATTTTTAGCGGATCGTTCAAAATGCCATTTGGTGAAAGTTTTAGGGCGCATGGTGGAAATCAGATCCACCACATTCACATGCGCCATGCAAGTCGTCGTGTCGGCGGCGCCATAATATATATAAAGAGTTTCTTTTTCTAAAATCGCGCCGGAAGGAAAAACGATATCCGGCACATGACCCAAAAGTTCATACGGTTCCCTCGGCACCAAGATCGGGCCTTGCGTCCGTCCGATAATTTTTAGCGGATTTTTCAAGTCGAGCAGAACCGCTTCGATGCCGAAAATCCGATCGCCGCCGCCGAAATAATTTTGAATATGCGAATACACCAAAAGCCAACCGTGGGAAGTTTTAACGGGCGGCGCGCCGACTTCGATATGGTCATAAGAGACTCTTTTAAAATCAACAGTATGCTTGTCTATTTCTTTATACCAATTGTCCCAAAATTTTTGATCCCATAAATCTTCCAACTTGTCCATTTGCGCCACAGCGATTTTCGCCGGCGGGTTATCCGTGTTGACCGTCACAATCACCGTAATCTTTCCATTAATCCGCTCCGGAAAAAGAGTCATAGCTTTCGCGTTAAAAGGCGTGACCAAATGCCGCTCGTCAACTTTTTTCAAATCTTTGGAAATTGCCACGGCGACTTTAATGCCGCTCGCTTCAAACGGATATTTGGAAAGCGCGGTGTAAAATATGAAATATTGACCTTCAAAAAATGTGACGCGCGGATCTTCGCAGCCGCATTTTTCCCAATCTTCTTGCGGCTCGATAAACGGCGCGCAATTTTCAAAATGCGTTTTGTCTTTGCTCACCCCGATGCCAATCGTGGAAATTTGCGCCGGGGCGCGCAGAATATCCGAGGCGCCAATCGCGCGATATAAACCATAAAAAATTTTTCCTTTTTTGACCACGCTCATATTGAAAGTCGCGAAAGACTCCCAGTAATGGTCGCGATAAGGGGTTAAAATTGGATTGTGATGCGATCTTTTTAGGACGAACATAAATTTTATTTTTTAATTTTCTTGCCAATATATGCCTTAATTTCTTTCTTGCCGCTCATTGCCAACGCTATAGAGCGCATACAGCCGTCATCAATATCGCCTTTCATTTTTTTCAAACCCTTCCTGCCCATCATACCACCCGGCAAAATAATTGGAAATAAATATTTTTCTTTTTGAATTATGGAAGGAGAATTTTTCAAAATGCCCGGAATTGCCATTTGCCAGCGTTTGGTAATTTTTTTCGGTTTTTTTTGAAACGCTTGTTTTATAAAATTAGCAGTTTCTTCAAGCGAATTCCTAGTCCATCTTAACGGCATCTCTCCCGCTCTTTTCCAAACTCCAACTTCGTTTGTCTTAACGGTTCCTAAATACCAATCCGTTTTATCATATATCTTGAATCGTTTTTTGTATTCACCTTTAATAATCATATCCAACATTAACTCCGGTAATTCCAAAATCACCTTTTTAGCTTTGGTTAATTCTTTAAGATATTGATTTTTGCTTTTTATTTCCTGTTTCAGATATTTTTGGCTTAAAAAATCTGAAATCACAAAACATCTTTTTACTTCAATCGGTTTGACTTTTCGCAGAAGTTTCATAAAATTTTATTTTAACCTCTTTTTCTGAACATTATTTAAATAATTTTCTTTCCGCAAAACTTTTTGCTTGGTTTTATTTTCAATTTGTTTTCTGGTATTACCGGCAATTTTTCCGCCAACTTTCGCGTCTTTTTGTAAAGCCCCAAAACCGCTGGAATTTTTATTTTGGGAAATTCTGGTCGTTGTCGCTTCGCCGAGCATCGTCAAAATCAATTCCATTTCATCCATATGGTCGCGTAAATTGTCCGGATTATTCAAATTTTTATAATACTTAATCTGTTTCGCGTTCATTTCAAAAGTGCCTTTATAAATTTCATTGGTCAAAATCGCAAAATCAATTCCCTCTTTCACTCCTCGATCTTTCCATTCGTCCGTCAAAGTATTGCGAATATTTATGCCACGCATTCTTTTTGCCACCCATTCGTCATCATAACCTTTCTGCTCATAAATCTTTTTGGCGCGAAGCATCGCCCGTTCCGGATCCTGAATTTCCTCGATTCTTTCCTGCCCGACTTTTGCCAGCCATTGCTTAAAAGGTTCCGCTTTGGGAGACGGGATTGATTGGATGATACGAAAAACAACTTCCAAACTAGCAACATCCGTAAGACGCATTTTGCCATCTTCGGCGACCATTTTCAAAGCGTTACATTTTGTAACGGTTTCATTTGAACCTTCATCTATAAGGCGCTTTTTTAAAACTCGCCAATAAACTTGTGGATTAGTACTTTCTGAAAGAATGGCCACAACATCCATTACAGAAAAATACCATTCTTCTTTGTGCCAAATTCTTCGAACTTCTGATTTTTCAAACAAAACGATATTTTTGGGTGTGCTTTTTTTCATAAAAATTTTAATACACTTCCTGCTGATAACATTGTTTGCAATAAATTGTTTCTGGACGCTCGGGAGAATACGGCGTTTCAAATTCTATTTCGCATTTTTCTGTTCCGTGTATATGGTTTTCTTTTTCACACATACATTTTCTGTGCCAAAGTTCAAACGGTTCTTTTTGTTTTAATCTTTGATAGTGTCGGCAATTCGGACATAATCTTGGAATCGCTATTTTCATAGTTTGATAAAATTGAAGTTCGTCCGGCAATATCTTAAACGCGCCAATACATTGTTCGTGGCATTTTCCGGCATGCAAGCACCCGATCACTTCTTCCAAAATAGAATCGTCAACATTTTTAATATCATCGGAAACCTTTTCCGGAATTAAAGAAATTCCATAATGTTTTTCCTCGATATTCTTCCATTCATAACCCTCGTCTTCTATGGATTTTTTAGTTGCTGGATAATATTCTTGCGCAATAGTTTCATTATAAAGAAATGGTGAAAATTCTATTGGGAAAAATTCGCCATATTTATATATTCTTCCTTTTTTATCTGTATAAGGTTTTGTGTTCATTTGCTCAATAATTTTAGAAATAAGATCATTGTATTCTTCTTCCGAATATTCTTTATTTAGAATGCAATATTTTTTACTTTTTAAACCGATACATCCGAAAGCGTAAGAACAAGACTGACAAGAATCCGTATAAGTCGTGTCGTGTAAGCTACTAAATCCATGAAGCGTAAAACGATTAAAAGAACTATTTTGCGCTCCGCCGGAAACTCCTTCATACATCAGCTCACTTTTATAAATGACATGGGCATCCATTGAATCTTTTAGGTCAAAACAACGAAAAGCGTTTTTAACATTTTCAAGGTTGTAGCAGTCAAAACAATTTTTGGCGTTTCGGGTATTATTTAAGTCATTGCCGAGACTAGAAACACAATTTATCATTTTTGCGTATTGATGAATTGACGACTCTTTCATTTCTAAAAATTCCGCTCTTAATTTTTCGAGTTCCGCATAACTTCCCTTGTTTGTTTCTTTCATTATTTGCAAGTATTCTTCTTTGGAATAAGGCTCGTTTCGAATATGAAAACTTTGATTGCGTAAATTGCTACACATAAAACAATTTGTGCATCCGGCGCAATTATATAAAAAGGAAGAATCAATGCAACTTTCGCTTGAATCCAGAAAAAGAGAATTGTAATTTTTAACTCCGTTTACATTTTCATAACAAAGTTCGCATTTTGTCACTTCGTAGCTGTCGTATACCTCGCGGGAATCATCCACAATTTTTGTGTAATATACATTTTCCGTAACCACGCAAGAAAAAGACAAGTAAGAATTTTTGGCGTCTCGAATAAAATTGGAATACGGGGATGTGTCTGAATTGCTTTGCCATAGAGCTTGGCGAGGAACCGCTTTTTGCAATTCAAAAAATTGTTCAAAAAATGTTTTGGAAAAATCATAATCCCGGCCGTATTTTGTCGCATCCCATTTGTCGCTCCACCAGCAATCGGTACAGTAAACTGTATAACCTGAATTCTTTTCGTACATAGAAATAATCTTTTCGCCACACGAAGCGCAAACATCGTGGTATAAAGTTCGCTCGTTTCGATAAACCAGTTTTCGGCGCATTCGGCAATCAAAACACCATGTCGGCGCCGGAACTTTCATTTTTTCGTAGAAATTAAAATCTTCCGATTCTATTGTGAATTCCTTTTTACAATTTTGACAAGTTTTATTTTCGCTTTCCATATTTACTCTTTGATTTTTCTGCCTTTCAATTTGGACACTTTGGAGCGCGTCAATTCCGCCAAAAATTTATCCAAGTCGGCGGTCGCCACGCAGGTAACTTTGTCCGCGCCGCCGTAATATACGAAGAGTTCGCCGTCTTTAACCACCGCGCCGCAAGAATAAATCACTCCGCTTTTATAACCCTCGTTTTCATACCAGAAATCCGGCTCTAAAATTGGTTGCTCGGAATTATACAAAACTTTAGTCGGATTTTTAGCGTCCAAAATCATCGCCCAAAGTTTGTAACGATGCGAATCATGCTTCTCCATTTTGTGATACAAAACCAGCCAGCCGTATTTGGTTTTGATCGGCGCCGGTCCGACGCCTCGCACCAATTTATCCCGCATGCTCCACAGCTGGCTATTTTGGTGCACACTGTAAATAAATTTATTTCCGTCCAACTCGTCCATAGAATCAAAAGAATCGATCATGACTTCGGGTGAAATAGCGTGTAGAATTGCATATTTGCCATTGATTTTTTCCGGAAAGAGCACCCAGTTTTTGTGAATTTGTCCGGGCGGAGAAATCAGAATAGGTTCTGCCCAATTCCAACGACGAGAAATAAACTCATCCAAACTGATGGAAGTGAGCGCCATCCGGAGCGACCCCCAGCCGTCAAAAGCGGTGTAAATCATATAGACAGTGTCGCCCAAAAGCGTCAAGCGCGGATCTTCGCAGCCGCCGCCCCAGCCGCCGCCGGAACAATACGAAATTGGAGGCATTATTTTTTTAACCTCAAATTTGCCTTTATGATAGTAAGCCAATTCTTTCAATTTTTTGTCGAAAAAATATCCATCGTCGCTTTTCCCGTAGCCCAACACGGAAATGTCGGAATCGCCGATCGCCCGATAAATGATATGCACTTTGCCGTCGTGATAAACGGCGCTCGGATTGAAAGCCGCTTTGGATTCCCAATATTTATGAGCTTCCGGCTCGATAACCGGATTATGATGCGATCTTTTTAAATTTAACGGGGAAACTCTTTTGGCGATTTTTCCGATAATTTTTTTGGGCGCTTTTTTCCTCGCCCGCCGTAGCCTTGGCGAAGGCGGGTTTAATACTTTTTTAATTTTTATTTTTTTAAGCGCGGCCATATTTATCTTTTATTCTGACAATGTCTTCTTCGTCGAAATTTCCAAAAGCGATTTCCAAAACTTGAACGGCATCGCTGGGAGCTTCCAGATGATGCTGTTCTAGTTCCTTTATTATAAACTCATCGCCGGGTTTTGCAACAACAACTTTGTCGCCGACGGTTACCGTCGGATGACCGGAAATAATCCGCCAAAACTCACTGCGGTGATCGTGATATTGCAAAGACAAAGAACCGCCTTGGTTGACCGAAAGAATTTTGACCGTGCTGATTTCATTGTGCGTGAATTGATCAAATTGCCCCCAAGGTTTTTTTACGGTTAATGTTTGCATGTTACAAATTTGTTTCTTTATTATACAACTAAATAATTTTCTAACCAAGCCAATTTTTAATAATTAATTCCGTTTCTTCCGGACCTTTGACCGCGATGGTTTCAATGCCAGCTTCAAAAACCGAATAATCATTTCCGCCCGGGAAAAGCGCGTCCCCGACATAAAGCAAGTCCATTTTATCAAGTCCTATTTTATCAAGATATCGCATAAGTCCCACCGCTTTGTTAAATCCTTTTTGCAAGATATCCAGCGTGGTCGTTCCACCAATGCCGATAGACACTTCCGGTATCTTGGGCTCGATGGCGGCTTTGATTTTTTGTCTTTTCTTTTGATCCGGATCCCAAAGTTTTTTTTCTGCAATTGGCGCATCTTGCCCTAACGCCGAGAAAGACAACTGAGTATCTCGATCTTCAATAATTTCTCCCTTGGGATTTTTAGGAATATCATATAAACCGGAATCAATTATTTCTTGCAACACTTTTTTCACTTTATTTTTTATTTCCGCATTCAAAGGTTCTTTATCGGTCATCACCCAATCTTTTTTTTCTGCATCATATTCATATCTTTGACTGCCGGAAGTCGGCAACAATATTAAATTATGAATCAGCGACATCGCCGTATTATTATTATAAAAAATCGGAAGAAATTGAGTTTGAAATTGTTTGAAAGCCCCGCCGCTGATTATCGTTATTATTTTTTTTTGGGCTAAGTGCTTCACCAATTCACTCATTTCCGGCATGATAGCCGACTTGCTGACCGTCAAAGTGCCATCAAGATCAAAAGCGATAATTTTTTTATTGGGTAGCATTTTATTTCTTGTTATTTTTTAATTTTGCTAAAACGCTTTTCTCCACCAGCCAAGACGAGCTTTGCACCTTGCCGCCATGACCAACATTGAAAACCATCTCAATCCCCAATTTCCTGCAAGTTTCGATATCGTAATATAAAGAAGAATTCGGATTTTGCGCGTCTGCTTCGTTACGGTCTCCCCCATTGGCGAAAATGTGCGGTTTTATTTTTTGTAGCTCTTTGCTCACACTCATCCCTTTTGGTCCTTTTGGGTTTTTCGGATGGCTGGTAATTAAGACTTTGTCCACGCAAGCAAATGCTTCAATAATTTCTTTGCGCTCGTTATCCGGCATAAAAACATGTTTTCTTTTTTCTCTTTTCCAATTGTCATTGTTGATCACGACAATCAACTCGTCGCCCAATTTTTTAGCTTCTTGAAACAGCCGCATATGCCCGATATGCACCGGATCAAATCCCCCGCTGACCATTACAACTTTTTTCTTAGATTTCTTTTGCATAACTCTTTTATTTTAACACATTTAAACTCCGACAGCTCCGAATAATTTTCCGATGCCAAAAGTCACGGCCATCGCGAGCAAGCCGCCGACCACAACTCGAACAATGGCAGTAAATTTATTGGCTCCGCCGACATAAGCGCCCAAACCTCCGGTAATAACGAGCGCGAAGAGGACGCCAAAAAAAGTGAAGGGAATGCGCGCGAAAGTGGGAGAAAAAAATACAATCAAAAGCGGAATCAGAGCTCCGCAAAAAAAAGACATGGCGGAAGCGACGGCGGCATTCCACGGATTGGTCAAATTATCCGGATCGATATTCAATTCCGCGTCAACATGCGCGGCGAAAGCATCGTGCGCCGTGAGTTCTTCCGCAACAACTTGAGCTGTTTGTTTACTTAATCCCTTTTTTTCATAAATTCCAGCCAGCTCCGCAAATTCCTCTTCCGGCAGATTGTCCAGCTCCCAGCGTTCTTTTCGGAGCAGAGCTTTTTCGGAATCGCGCTCGGCGCTGACCGAAACATATTCTCCGACCGCCATCGAAAGCGCTCCCGCCACCAAGCCGGCCGCGCCGGCGGTAAAAATAAATTTGGCGGAATTAGAAGCTCCGGCCACGCCGACCACGATGGAAGCCACGGAAATAATGCCGTCATTGGCGCCCAAAACAGCCGCGCGGAGCTTGTTTAATTTTTTGCCGGTTTTGTCGTTATGCGGTTCTTGATGTGAAAACGGATGCAAGCTGTGGCTCATTCCTAAATTATACCAAATTTAATCGTCAGTAACCACTTTTTTATAAAACCACCGTTTGGCAATTTCAATCACAAACAAATAAACAACTGTGATTATCGTGATTGAAAATAATGGCCAAAATGGCAAGACGGCAAAGCCAAATAGTTTATTGATCGGAAGATAGACAAGAAAGCAAGCGACGCCGACCGCCAAAACCGTGCTTGCCAAGAGCGCCTTGGATGGCCGGCTTTGCAAAAACGGAATTTTTTTGGTTCGAATAATGTAAACGACGAAAGTTTGGGTGGCAATCGATTCCAAAAACCAGCCGGTTTGGAAAAGATTTTCGCCGAAATGGAAAATATTCAAGAGAATAAAAAAAGTCAGAAAATCAAAAACCGAAGAGATTGGTCCGAAAATAATCATAAACATTTTGATAAAATGAATTTTGAATTTGCGCGGTTTGATCATATATGACTCATCGACTTTGTCGGTCGGAATCGCCAATTGCGAAGAATCGTACAGCAGATTGTTGAGCAAGATCTGCGGCGCGGTCATCGGCAAAAATGGCAATAAGACCGAAGCGCCGGCCATGGAAAACATATTGCCGAAATTGGAACTCAAACTCATCATCAGATATTTGAGAGTGTTGGCGAAAGTTCGGCGGCCTTCAGCCACGCCTTCAATTAAATTTTGCAGACTTTTTTTCAGCAGAATCAAATCGGCGGCATCTTTGGCGACATCGACAGCATTGTTGACCGAAATGCCCACATCCGCCGCTTTTAAAGACGGCGCGTCGTTGATTCCGTCGCCCAAAAACCCGACCACATGCCCGCGCATTTTGAGCAGCTTGATAATTCTTTCTTTTTGCTCCGGAGAAACTCGGGCGAAAATTGTCGTCGCCTCGGCTTTACTCGCCAGTTCTAGATCGGTCAAATCGGCAATATCGTTCCCGAGAAGAACGCCTTTTACCGGCAGAGAGATTTCCCGAGTTATTTTTTCCGTGACCAATTCGTTGTCGCCGGTTAAAATTTTAATTTCAATGCCGTGCTTCTCTAAAATTTTCAATGTTTTGATCACACTCGCTTTCGGCGGATCCAGAAAGGCAATGAAGCCCAGAAAAACCATTTCTTTTTCATTATCTTTGGAATAAGTTTTTTTAGTATCAGAAATCGCTTTTTCCGCAACGCCCAAAACCCGAAAACCGTCCTGGCTTAGTCTTTCATACTCTTGCAAAATGTTCGCGCGCAAATCTGCGGTGATCGGTTTTTTTTCTCCATCGTAAAAAGAACAAATTTCCACAATTTGTTCCGGCGCGCCTTTAGCGATTAAGAGATGCAACTGGCTCTTTTCCACCACAATCGAATCGCGTTTTCTTTCAAAATCAAACGGAATTTCGTCTATTTTTTTATAAGCGGAAATGTCAACAGTTTTAAAATCTTTAATCGCCGAATCGAGCGGACTCTTGAAAGAACCCGAAAGCAGACTGTTGACATAAGCGGCCAGAAAAACGGCATCGGAATCTTTGCCTTCGCCGTCCACATACTTGACCAGCGTTATTTTGTCTTCCGTCAAAGTGCCGGTTTTGTCCGTGCACAGAATGTCCATATTGCCGAAATTTTGAATGGCGGAAAGTTTTTTCACGATCACGCCGTGTTTGGCCATTGCCAGCGATCCTTTGGAAAGATTAATCGCGATAATCATCGGCAAAAGTTCCGGCGTGAGTCCGACCGCGAGCGCGATGGAAAAAAGAAACGATTCAAAAAGATTATGCTTCAAAATCGTGTTCGCGAAAAAGACAAACAAGACCAAGGTAAAAGTGAGTTTCATTATCAAAGAACTGAACTCTTTGATGCCTCGGTCAAACTCAGTCGGTTCTTCTTTTTTGATCAAGGTTTCGGCGATGCGGCTGAATTTTGTGTTTTTTCCTGTCGCCTGAACAGTCATAAACGCTTTGCCGGTATTAACGCTGCTGCCCATATAAACTAAAGCGCCGTCTTCTTTTTCCGCCGGAAAAGATTCTCCGGTCAATTGCGATTCGTTGATGAAAAGATCTTTCGCTTCCGACACCAAGCCGTCCGCCGGAATGATGTCGCCCGGATTAAGCAAGACCGCATCTCCGGGCACAATATGCGCAAGCCCGATCTCGCACTCCGCGCCGTCGCGAATAACAGTCGTCGTGACCATGACCCGTTTCTTTAAATCTTCCGCCGCTTTTTGCGACTTGTAAGTGTTGATGAAATCAATCAGAACGCTGACCAAAACAATGAAAATAATTATTCCGGCGGTTACCGGATCGCCCAAAACGCCGGAAATAACGGCGCTGACAATCAAAATAATCAAGAGCGGATTTTTGAACCGGCTGATAAAATCCAAAAAACCGGAAAGTTTTTTTGCTTTGACGATTTCATTCAATCCGTATTTATTCAATCGCGCGGCGGCTTCCGCGGAGGAAAGACCTTGATTTGTGATAGTCGGTTGCGAATTCACAAACCAAGTATAACAAAAATCGTGTTATAATGAAAATTAGTTTATGGAAAATAAAAATTTAAATAAAATAAAAGTTATTGCCTTTGACTTTTGGGGAGTATTTGCTGAAATGAATCCGCCTATGTATAGATATATGGAACAGCATAACATTTTTCCCGAAAAATATTCAGAGAAAATTCACGAGCTTATTATAGAACATGATCTTAATAAAATAAATGAGCAACAATTTTTACAAAAGTGTTCAAAAATAATCGGCTTGGAAATTCCATATCCAGCGTGTCGCTACGCATTTCAAGAAAACGATTTGAATAAAAATCTAATAACCATAGCAAAAAAATTAAAAGCAAAATATAAAATTGCGCTACTATCAAATAATAATAAAGAATATTGCGAAGAATACTTATTTAAAACCAAACTTGAAAAACTTTTTGATGTTCTAGTTCTTTCCTATAATATTGGATACAGAAAACCATCGCCAGAAATTTATCAAATATTAATTAAAAAATTAGAAGTTAAACCAGAAGAAATTTTGTTTATTGACGACAACCCTACAAAATTTCCAAACGCAGAAAAACAAGGCATAAAGACGCTTTTATATGAAGGAGTAAAAACAGACTTGTTTTTACGGAAACTTGAATAAATGTCCCCGCTAAAAAAACCTGTAAATATCCTTATGATGCCCAATGTATAAAAAAGTCGCGGAGTTACCTTCAAAATTAAAAACAATTCTATATGTCCCATCCACCCGAAAGATCCAAAGATTATTTTTCTTCGGCATTAGTTTTTCGGTGTTAAGCGAGGGGTAAAAAATATTTTCTCGAAAAATTTTTTCCTGCCTTTCCGCTTTGAGTTTTATAATAGGGGAAAGATTTTTATACAAAGAAACAAACTTCCTTGTGTAAAATATCTTCATATAAATTATCTAAAATCTTTTAAACTTTTCGCTTTTACCAACCTTCCTGCTTTCATTTCACGAATGGAATCATCTAAATCTTTTATAAATCCAACTTGAAAAAGACCAAGCGAACCGGCAATGCGTTCAAGAGCGGAGAGATCTATATCCACCGAGTATTTTTGGGACGCGGGATTTTTAGTTGTTATCGTCATTAAATTCATAATCTCATATTAACAAATTTTATAAAAAAAGCAAATAACAAAAAACGACTAGACAAGACCTAGTCGTTTTTTTTAAAACAAGGGTAACCCTTGTAATTTTTACTGCCCGCTTACTTCCGAACCGGAATTGGTGGAGTCCGTTATACTCGAAGTGGCTTTGCACGCCTTGGCGGCCGTTCGAAACGCCGACCAAGCCGAGTTGCGGCTAGTCTTCCAAACCGTCGCGGCCGCTTTCACCGTCTTGTTGAAATCAGCCCAGGCTGTCTTGATTCCAACCTGCAAAGTTTTGGCAGTAGTATTGGAATACGCGCCGGAGAGTTCCGTGGCGCGGGTGGCATATGCGGCTTGCACCGCCGATGCGTGAACTCCCACCGCTGCGTCAATCGCCGCTTCGCGGGTGGCAATCGCCGTCTTAACACAAGCAATTTCCGTGCTGGTCACCGAAGCTTGCGCCAGCATCGGCACTGTCATTAATGATAAAGCCAAAACCATACCGGAAAACATTAAAGTTTTTCTAAACATAAAAAATTAATAAAATAAACTAAACTAATAATATCCGACCTCATAATTATAACACACATTGTGTGAACCAAAAAGTTGTCAACTTCGTATATATAGTGTCGGCGGCTACAAATTATGGATGGCATGCATATATCCGTAAATGCCGCGGATTATATAAAATAAGCATTAATAATTTCGACCTTATAAAATGCTGGCAAAAAAGCGAAGTTATGACTCGCTTTTTTGCTTATCAAAAATTACTTATAGAAAAATTACCCATAGTAGTCATTTAAAATATCCAGTATTTTTCTCAATTTTAGAATAACAAGTTTGCGTATTAAATAATCAGATACTCCATTTCCAAAATCAATTCTGGATCTAAAATACAAATCTCTTGTTGGAACTTTAACGAGATTATTCAAACTAACTATTGTTTCTTCTATTTTTCTCTTAAAATCGGGAATTGTTTGTATTGGGGTAAAATCTTTCGGCGCTAAATCAATGTCGCTTAACTTATCCAGATGTTGGATAATATAAAATAAATACTTTATTAATTTTTCTGGCTTTAATCCTTCCGAGACCGAAATTTGATAATTCCAGATATTTTGGAATTTTGGATCCGCCCCAACTCTATCAAAATATTTTACAATCCTTGAATCTCTTTGAAATTCTGCGGGAATGTTGTCCTGAATCCATAAATGAAAATTACCCTCTGTTTCGGTTTTAAGTTGTGTTTTTTCATTTTCTGTCAGCGGTTCAATTTTTCTTCTGCCGTGCGCTTCTTCGTATTTTTCAACACTCGGAAACCCCTCCTCTTCGGCGGCAAAAGGTACTTCATCCGTGGCATCTTTAATTTCCTGTAATGCTTCCGTTACTTCTCTACGCGTCGGGTTAGGAATTTTGGAAAATCTTTTTGTCTCCATAAAATTTCTACTTAAACTTCCGGCGGAGCATTTTTTTCGCCAGCATCGATCTTTTAGTCGCCAAGCGTTTTTGGGTTTTGTGCGATCTCCTTGACTTTTTCTTCGGACTCAATGTCGTTCCTCTTTTTGCCATAAAAATTTTTTTGTTATTGATAATTTATTTCCATTATACTCCTTTCCCCTCTCCTTCACAAGGAGAGGGGCTGGGGGTGAGGTCATTTTATTCGTAACGCAAGGCGTCAATCGGATTTTTCTTGCCGGCTTTGCGCGCCGGATAAATGCCGAAAGCTATGCCGGCGATGCCGGAAACCAAAAGTCCCAAAATCACCGCCGAAATCGGAAAAGCGAATACCCAGCCAAGCGACGGATCGAGAACTGAAATACCAAGATAAACCAGACCGACAATTCCGGCGCCAGCGGCAATGCCGATCGCTCCGCCAAGTAAAGTCAGCAGAACCGACTCAATCAAAAATTGCTCCAAAATGTCCCGATCGGTCGCGCCAACGGCTTTGCGTAGTCCAATTTCCCGTGTGCGTTCGGTGACCGAAACCAGCATAATATTCATAATCCCGATGCCGCCGACCAAAAGCGAAATGGACGCGATCGCCGCCAGAAAAAGAGTCAGGATGGAAGTGATGTTGCCGAGTAAGGAAAGAATGTCTTCTTGCGTGTCTATTGTGAAATCGTCTTTGTTGGAATTGGTAATGCCGTGATCCTGCTCCAAAATAAATCCGATGCGTGATTTCACAAAAGAAATATCATAAGCCGGATTGGCTTCTACCACGATCACATTGAAATAATTTATTCCCAAAAGCTGCGTTTGCGCCACCGTGATCGGCATCACCACCAAGTTGCCGATATCCACGCCGAAAGCGCCGGTGCCGCCTTTGCCAAGCACGCCGATGACCCGAAAGGAAACATTTTTCAGCCGGATAATTTTATCAATCGGATTGATATTCGGCCCGAACAAAGTCTGGGCCAAGTCCGGCCCGATCACGACGACATGGTTGCCGGAAGTCACATCGCTTTTGGAAAAGGTCTGTCCGACGCCGACTTTGGCTAGATTGCTGACGACAAAAAAATCGGCGGTGGAACCGGTATAGCCGGCGGTCACATCGTTACTGCCGTAAACCACATCCGCTTGCCCGCGGACTTCCGGCACGGCAAAATTAACCGACGGTTCGCGCGCGAGCGCGTCCACATCCCTTTGCTGTAAACTGGTGATCACAATCCCCTGGCTTGCGGCCGGCGCGGAAAATTTGCCGTTGCTAGGCGCGCCGGGAATAATGATGATCAAGTTGGAACCGATGGATTCCACTTGGTTTAAAATCAAATCTTGCGCCGACTTGCCGATTGACATCAGAATGATCACCGAAGCGATGCCGATCACGATTCCGAGCATCGTCAAAATGGAACGCATTTTTCCATGAGTCAAACTTCGGGTTGCGGTTTTAAAAGCGTCTTTGTAAAGCATAAATTATTTAACGAAATTTTTCATTTTTATATTTTAAAAATTTACTTTAATCTTTTCTTATCCTGTTTTTTGAAATTTTTGTTAGAAACAACAGAACGACCAAGTTTTTTCTCTAAACTTCTTCTAGCCCCTCCAGCAACTTCCCCGCCAAATTTAGCATCACTTTTTAATTTTGATATTCCTTTAGAATTTTCATTGCGATGTATTTCAGTAGTAGCTCTTTCTCCAAGCATATTAAATATCAATTCAAAATCATCCATATGATCGCGCAGATTTTCTCTCTTTAATCCTTTCAACTTTTTATACTGACTCGGTGTCACCCCAAATGTCGCTTTAGAAATTTCTGCCGTTAATATTTCGTAATCTTTTTCCTCTTTTGCTCCTCTTTTTTGCCACTCATCAGTCAATTCCTCGCGAATAGCAATACCTCGCATCCTCTTTTCAATCCAATCGTCGCTATATCCTTTTAGTTTATATAATATTCTCGTCCTTTTTGTAGCCAGTTCTGGATTTTCAATTTCTTGGACTCTCTCATATCCCACTTTTGCCAACCATCTCTTAAATGGCTCTGCTTTTGGTGATGGAATTGATTGAATAATCCTAAAAATCCCTTCTATGTCTGCACAATCAGTTTCTCTCATTTTGCCGTCTTCTGCTGGCAGTTTCAACTGTTCCCAAAATGGGAACGGTTCAGAAATACTCTTATCTCTTTCTTTCATTTTTGCCCAATATGTTTTTGATTGTGGGCTATCAGTTAAAACAGTGATTGCGTCTAAAATAGAAAACCACCATTCTTTATTAAATAATATTTTTCTTATCTTTTTGCCTTTGAACAAGGCGATTTGTGTTGTTTTCATAGTTTAATTATAAAGTAAGTAATCATTCATAGTGGCAGTTTTGAAAGCGTCTTGGTAAAGCATATTATTTAATTTATTTTATATCCCGATGCACGCGGTTGGCGACGATTTTTTTGTCGCTTTCAATTAATCCGTCTTTGATGCGGATAATGCGGTTGGCAAATTCCGCCGTTTGCGTTTCGTGGGTCACCAAAACAATCGTGCGGCCTTTGTCGTGCAAAGATTCCAAAATTTCCATCACTTGCAAACCGGATTGCGAATCCAAATTTCCGGTCGGCTCGTCCGCGAAAATCACATTCGGGTCAGTCACCAAAGCGCGGGCAATCGCCACCCGCTGTTTCTGCCCGCCGGAGAGCTTGCCCGCTTCGGTGTCCAGTTTTTCTTCCAGTCCGACCGAGCGCACCGCTTCTTCCACAAAGGTTCGCCGTTTTTTCGGAGGAACATCGGAATACAAAAGCGGAATTTCCACATTGTCGTAGACCGTCAAACGCGAAAGCAAATTGAAGGACTGGAAAACGAAGCCCATATCTTTATTGCGCACCCGCGCCAATTCCAAATCCGTCATTTCGTCGATGCTTTTGCCTTGAAAAGTATATGTGCCCGCAGTCGGCCGATCCAAAAAACTCAAAATATGCAAGAGCGTGGATTTGCCGGAGCCGGACGGACCCATAATAGAAACAAATTCTCCTTTCTCGATCGAAAAAGACACTCCACGCAAGGCCTGGGTCGGCGTTTCTTCTTCCAAATATTCTTTTTTTAAATCTTTGACTTCCAGCATTATGATTTCAATCCGATATTCAAAACTTGTTCTCCGGCCGTCACGCCGGAAATTATTTCCGCGTTGCCCTTTTCGTCTTC
>JBAPNK010000010.1:0-4836 GCA_049279095.1 Minisyncoccia bacterium | reverse complement strand
GCTCAATATTAAATAGAATATCTATTGGTCTTTTACGACTTCTTACGTGAACAGACTCACCGCTCAAAATAGCGGACAGTGAAGTAACTCGCTGCTGTCCATCGAGCAGTAGGAGCTTCTGCGAGGTGGTTGGGCTTTTAGTTGATTTGATAGCCAACTCACGCGTTTGAATTTCCTCATCGGTTTCCCATACCAAAATGATTCCCGACGGGTAGCCACGGTAAAGAGAGTCCAAGAGGTCTCTCACGCGCGTTGCAGGCCACACGTAACGGCGCTGCATCTCTGGTAGGGTGAGTTCACCCCTTTGCACCTTATCTACCAACTCACGTACTGATATGTCTACTTTTTGCATAATATGTTTATTATATTGTTAATACTCGTAAGTGGCAATCTAAATTCACCACTTGTGTTTTTTATGTGATTCAGGTTATAATTTAGCTGAGCGTAAACATATCGTCCGCAAAGGAGAAGGTCTAAACGACCAACAAACAAAAAATGAATTACCTTACTTTTTTTAAAGAGTTAAATTTTAAACCAGTTGCTGGACAACAAAATAAGTGGGTTAGAGTTTTTAATGATGGATATAAAATAGTTGTAATTTTTGACAAAGATAATTTGGAGGATTCTAAAATAGATTATGGCAAGGATATAAAAGTAGAAAGAAACACAACAACGTCTCTTAGGCTACCTGAAAATTTTGTCGTATTAGAATGCGTGAGCAAATTATTAGAAAGGGGCTATAAACCTGAAAAAATAGTTTTGGAAAAAAGTTGGGCATTAGGCCATAAAGGAAAAGGGTTTTTAGACATTCTAGTTTTAGATAAAAATGGCAAGAGTTTTCTTATGATTGAATGTAAAACTTGGGGGAAAGAATTTGATGGAGAAAAGAAAAGAACTCAAGATGATGGTGGACAGCTTTTTAGTTATTTTGTGCAGGAAAGAAATACAAAATACCTTTGTCTTTATAGTTCAATTTTAGAAAACGACGACTTAAAATATCAAAGTGAAATAATTGTCACCAACGACGAAATGCGCACGGCAGAGAACCAGAAAGAGGCTTTCGAGGCTTGGCATCCCCAAGTTTTTGAGACTAAGGGAATTTTTGAAAAAATTTCAAAACCATATCTTGTAGAATTTACTGGTCTTATAAAAAGTGATTTAAAACCTCTGTCAGAAAAAGATGGTGGAGATATTTTTCACAATTTTGCAGAAATTTTGAGAAGGAATGTTGTATCTGATAAAACAAATGCGTTTAATAAGATATTTAATTTATTCTTAGCAAAAATTGTAGATGAGTTTGAGGCAAAAGCGAATCAAGAATTAAATTTCCAATGGAGGGAGGGTGAAACAAACGAAGAAGTGATGATTAGATTAAATGACTTATATAAGAGAGGGATGGAACTTTATCTTGGACTTAGAATAGAAGCAGTGTCTGAGCAAGAAATTGATTCCGCAATAAAAAACTTTAACAATGGGGATGAGATAAAAAATTTATTCGTTAGACAAAAATTATATTCGGGGAATGAATTTGCATTTAAAGAAGTATTTGATAAAAAATCATTTAATGAAAACTGTATAGTTGTTAAAGAAATAGTTAAACTCCTAGAAAAATACCAAATAAAATATTCGACAAAGCAACAATTTTTGGGCGACTTCTTCGAAAACTTGCTAAACACTGGTATTAAACAAGAATCTGGTCAATTCTTTACGCCTATACCAATAGCTCAGTTTATATGCAAATCGCTTCCTATTAAAAACATAATTGATACAAAAAACGACAATAAAGAAGCGTATTTCTTGCCATATATAATTGATTACGCTTCAGGAAGTGGACATTTTTTGACCGAAATCATGGAGGAAGTCGAGCAAATTATTTCTGGCATTGATAAAGATTGGATAAAGTGTGGGGATAAACATAAACAAGAATTTTTAAGGTCAAAAGATAATTTTATATGGGCAAAAGAATATATTTATGGAATTGAAAAAGATTATAGATTAGCCAAAACTACAAAAATTAGTACTTTCTTAAATGGTGACGGTGACGCAAATATAATTTATGGCGATGGTCTAGCAAACTTTTTAAAAGGGCAAGAATATAGTGGTAAGTTGAAAGAGAAAAAAAATAAAATGGATAACGAGCAATTTGATATAGTTGTTGCAAATCCGCCATATTCAGTCGATGGTTTTAAAAATACTATTGAGTTTGGTAAGGAGAGTTTCGAGTTATATCAGTATTTAACCGATAAAAGTTCAGAGATAGAGTGTTTATTTATTGAGCGCACGAAACAACTCCTTAAAGCTGGCGGCGTCGCTGGTGTTATTCTACCCACTAGCATCTTTTCTAATCCAGGAACATATGAAAAGGCAAGAGAGATAATATTAAAATATTTTTATATAAAATCAATTGTGGTACTCGGAACTAAAACATTTATGGCAACAACTAAACAAACTGTTGCATTATTTTTAGAAAAAAGACCAAGCGAAGAATGGGAGACAATAAAAAAAATAGTCGATAATTTTTTTGTGGATTTCAATGATACTAATTATTTAGATACACAAAAAGTTTTCTCTAAATATGTAGATATTGTTTGTGGCCTAAAATCCATATCAGAATATAAGAAAGCGATTGATGACCTACATATAGGAAAAATATCGCCTTACTTTAAGGAATATCAAGAGGTTTCCGAAGATATTGAGAAAAAAGAGCTAATAAAGAAAATTCTTAACATCGAAAAAGAAAAGGTTTTGTATTTTATCTTATCTCATAATAGTGATGTGGTACTGGTAAAAGTTCCCGAGGATAAAAATGAAGAGAGAGAATTTCTAGGATATAAATTTAGCGAAACAAAAGGTAAAGAAGGAATCGAAGTATTCAGAAATAAATTTAATAACAACGAACTAACAACTAAATTATTTAGTGAGATTGAATATGATGATTGTACTAAAGTTAATTCTTATATTAGGAAAAGTTATGAAAATAAAATAAAAAATATAAATGTAGACAAAAGTCTTGAAAACTATATAAATATAGTACCCCTACATAAATTATTAAATTTTGATGATGTTTCTTTTACAAAAAAAATAACCCTATCTCCTAAATTAAAGATAATAAGCAATTACAAGACAATGAAAATGTCAGCAAACTATCCTATTATTGAGGCTGGCTCTGGTGCTCCAAATGACCGAGAATTTTTTAAAAATGGAAAGTATCCCTTTATAAGAGCTGGAAATATTGCGCGAAAAGATGACTACAACCAAGTAATCCCAGATAAAGATAGTATGATAAATGACCTAGCATTAAAGGAAAATAAACTTAAATTATTTAAAAAAGGAACAATTTTATTTGCAAAGAGTGGACAATCATCAACAACTAATAATATTGCAAGACTGGGAGAAGATTCTTATATCGTAAACCATCTGGCCTGTATATATAGTGATAATAAATTGGATTTGGATTTTTTATATTACTACCTAGAATATTTCGAAACATCAAATTTTATACCAACAGATTCTGATTATCCAAGTATCAATTTACCTATAATAAGAAATTTTCCTATACCAATACTTAGTGATACGGAAAAACAAAAAATTGTCAAAAGACTTATGGAAATTGAGAATGAAGGAAAAATCAAAGATAAGAAAAAAGAAAAAGATAACTATATGGGTAAATTTTTCTCGAAAAAATATGACTTTTGACTAAGTCAATAAGAATCTATCATGGAAGGCCAAGATATTGGGTGGAATAAGTTTTGGAAAGAACGTTATATTTTTTTAGAAAAATGGATCAAAGAACACTAAGATTTAGATATGTAAACTAAAAAACATTTTATCATATAATTTTATAGGTTTTTTATAACTCGCAAACGCTATTTTATTTTTAAATAACTCGCTTCCCCAACGATTCCAAATAAGGCGTTTTTGAGAAAGTTCTTTTGATATTTTATATATCATTTTTGTAAATTCAGTCAAAAATTTCTTAAATTCCTCATTACTTTTCCTGTTCTTTGAATATTGATCACGAGCATAATCAACAAAACTTTTTATTGTCTTATTTTGATCCGCCACATAAATATCACGAATATCCCGATTGCCTAAATAATTATTTATCTTTAATACGGTTCGCAGGGGTTCTTCGTTTAAAAGCGCCGTGGTAAGGATTTCTTTTTCATAATATTTTGCATCCAGCGGCAGGGAAAATTTTTCTTTCCTCTCTATTTTTTTTAAAAGATCAAAAAAAACAAAATGGGATATTTCATGAATTGCGACAGTGAGAATGTTTCTTTTTCCTGTTCCCATTATTCGATCGAAAATCGAAAAATAAAAAACATTTTTACTAAAGGGGGAAAACGGAAGAATGGTTGGTATTGCAATGTAGTTAATATTATTTTTCCAATGATAATCCATAGATTCGCCTAGTGTCTTTATGGCCAAGTGATTAATTTTTATTTCTTTTTGACTTTCTTGAATTGCTAAAGTAATAGCATCTTGGTGTTTTAAATAAAATTGATTTATGAATTTTTGAACAATTATTTTTTCATTTTTAGAATTTTTTAATAATTCCCTTAGTTCTGGAAACGCTTGTAGAATTGATTTTCTGTGTTGGGGAAATTCCGAATGATTCAAAAAATTTAGAAACAACTTTGTTTCTCTTTTTTTATTTGAGTGGATTTATATTTTAGGTAATTTATTCATTCTTAATTATACTTCAATTTTCTTTTTCTTCCGATACAAAAAATACAAGCTGGCGGTCATATTTAAAATAAAATAAATCGCCCAGCCGGAAGAGGCGAAAGTCCAATTTTTTATCGCCAGAATTTCAAAGACAGCCGAGAACCA
>JBAPNK010000009.1:0-6326 GCA_049279095.1 Minisyncoccia bacterium | reverse complement strand
CTCCCTAAAATGGAATACAGCGGCGAGATCATGGAGATGGCGAAAAAGCCGACGCCGACGCCGATAAAAATCATCAAGACCGGCTCGATAATCGTGGAAAGATTTTTGGTTTTATTTTCCACCTCTTCTTCGTAAAATAAAGCGATTTGCAAAAGCATATCGGACAGTTTTCCGGTTTCCTCCCCCACTTGAATCATCTCCGACATCATGATCGGATAAAGTTTGGTATTCGCTTCAAAAGCTTCCGAAAAAGGAGCGCCTTTTTCGATCGCCTTTTTCGCCTGTTCCAAAACTTTTTTATAATAAACATTTTGCACGACATCTTCGGTTATTTCTAGCGCTCGGGTGAGGGAAACTCCGGAAAATAAAAGCGAAGAAATCGTGCGGGCGGTGCGGGCGGTATTCATTTCTTTGGTTAAATTGCTGACAATCGGAATTTTCAAAAGAACAAAATCAATATATTTTGCCATAAATTTGGCGCGAAAAATTGCGTAGAAACTAAAGGCCGCAACAAAGATAATGGCAAAAGTTAATATCAAATTTTTGGAGAAGAAATTACCCATAAAAATTAGAACCTGAGTAGCAAAAGGCAAAGCCACCCCTAGTGATTTAAAGGTGTTCGCCAATGTCGGCACCACAAAAGCGAACATCAAAACGCCGATGATCACCATCGCCGACATAATGACGCCCGGATAAATCAGCGCGCCTTTTATTTTTTTGGTCAAAGAATTGGATTTTTCCAAATTCATCCCGATATCGGAAAGCGCGCCGGCCAGATTGCCGGACTCTTCGCCGGCTTTGGTCATCGAGACAAACAGAGTGGAAAAAACATCCGGAAATTTCAAAAGCGCGGCGGAAAAAGAAACGCCGGAATTTATATCCGCCGAAACAGAAGTTAAAATTTTGTCGAGCTTAGGATTTTTGGTCTGCTTTTTCAAAACCGACAAGGCCCGGGAAATTGAGAGCCCCGCCCGCAGCATGCCGCTCAAATTTTTGGTAAAAATAATCTGCTCGGAAACTTTGATTCTGGAAAAAATATCGGTCAAGCCGGAAAATTTATCCACAATATTTCCTTTTTTTTCGGAAACGGAAAACGGCGTAAAACCGCGGCTGCGCAAATCGCGCGCCAAAGCGAAACGATCCGCCGCTTCGAGCGTGCCTTCGCTAATTTCCCCCGTTTTTGATTTTGCGCTGTATATGAAAAGCATTTTTCTATTCCGAAACCACCCGGAAAATTTCTTCGAGCGAAATGAGTCCGAGCACCGCTTGAAAAACTCCGTCTTCCAGCATGGTCATCATGCCTTCTTTTTTCGCCTGAATTTCTATGTCGTCTTGCGAAGACCCTTTCAAAATCAATTCTCGAATCGTCGGCGTCACCGTCAAAACTTCGTGAATGCCGATGCGGCCGGAATAGCCGTCTTCCGATTCGGCGGATTTTTTCGGCTTATAAAAAGGAATTTTTTCCCATGTGTCTTTGGCGCCCAAAATATTTTCGGCTTTCAAAAAATTCAGCGCTCGGTCTAAATCGGCGATTTTTGCCAAATTTTTTATCTCGGCGGCAGACAAGAAATATTTTTCTTTGCTGTTAGTGAGTTTGCGCACCAATCTTTGCGCGATGATCGTTTTGACGGTGGCGGTGATTAAAAATGGCTCCACGCCCATATCAATCAAGCGTGGAATCGCGCCCGCCGCCGAGTTGGTGTGAATAGTGGAAAGCACCAAGTGTCCGGTCAAAGAAGCATTGACGGCAAGTGAAGCCGTTTCCCCGTCGCGAATTTCCCCGACCATCACGATATCCGGATCCTGGCGAAGCAAAGAACGAAGCCCGTTGGCGAAAGTCAGTCCGATTTCCGGTTTGACTTGGGTTTGATTGACCCGCGGCATTTGATATTCGATCGGATCTTCCACGGTGGAAATATTCACCTCCGGCCGGTTCAAAATATCCAGCATTGTGTAAAGCGTGGTAGTCTTGCCACTGCCGGTCGGCCCGGTCGCGAGCACCATGCCGGTTTTTTGTTTCAGCGAGCTGTGAATCCGCTCCAAGCCGTCGCCGTGAAAACCAAGAGTTTCCAGCGAAAAGCCGTGCGCGTTTTCTTTCAAAATTCGGATGACAGTTTTCTCGCCGAAGAAAGTCGGCAAGGTGGAAACCCGAAAAGAAATTTTTTCGCCGTTCTGCTCGATCTTGAACCGGCCGTCTTGCGGCAAGCGTTTCTCGTCCAATTTCAAATTGGACAAAACTTTGATGCGCGCGGTGATGCCGGCGGTGGCAGATTTATCCAGCACCATCGCGTCGTGCAGAATGCCGTCAATGCGATAGCGCACGGTCAGTTCATTCTCGCCGGGCTCGATGTGGATATCGGAAGCGTTCTGCAAAATCGCGTGAAAAATCAAAGAATCCACGATCTTGACCACCGGCAAATCTTCCGCCATTTCTTTTAATTCCGATTCGGATTTTTCGGAAACTTTTTCTCCGTCTGTCTGCGCAGATAGATTTTTCGCCGAAGAAATTTTCAGCGAGGAGGATTCTTTTTCAATAATATCTTTGAATTCAGCTTTCAAACTCTGCCGATATTGCACCAGAACGGATTTAATAGAAACAGTATCCGTCAGCCGGGGCAAAATTTTCAAACCGGACCGTTTCTTGATGAAATCAATCACCGGCAAATCGTCCACATCCAGCATCGCCACCTCCAAACTGTTCTCATTCTCTTTGCTTTTTTTGTAAGCAACGATATTGTAATTGCGCGCGATTGGCTCCGGAATCAACGACAAGACCGAGAAATTTATTTTCTGATTGAGCAGGCTAACAAACGGAATGCCTAAAACAAAAGCTTCCGTTCTTTTTAAATCGGTTTCCGAAATTTTTCCGTCCGAAAGCAAAATGTTGCCGATTTTTTGTTTTTTTATCTCGGCTTTTTTGAAAGCATCATCAAGATCTTTCTGGGAAACCAAGCCTCCGTCCAAAATAAATTTTTTCAGCCTGTCTTCATCAATTTGCATATTGACAGTATAGCAAATTTTTTACTTTTCGATAAATCCCGGCTTGGATATAACATTAACTTTCAAAGCTCCATTGTCTCCCGAAGGAATGCAAGTAATTTTGTAACTGGTCGTAGAATTTGGATTTGGATTCAAGATGACATTGCCAGTAACAGAATTGCCAGTATTAAATTGTGGGCTAGAACAAGCAGTATCACCCGACGATGGATCCGTCCAAGTGACATCTATCGGATTAGTATAGCCTTCAACTATTGTCAGCGGATTAGCGCCATTGCCTTTAATATCAACAGTTGTTGAACCGCATACTGGCGCAGAACACAACTGACTTGTTGGACCGGAACAATTATTGGCAACATTTGCTGGAACTGGATCTGGATTGGTGCAAGTCCGAGTTTGGGTAATAGTCGCACTGCCGCAAGCTGTCGGACAAGATGGAGTCCAATCGGTCCAGCCGCCAACAACATTACCAGTTGGCACCGCAAATGACGCCGAAACTATGCAATTTTGAGTAATGGCTCCAGTGGTATAAGTATTTGTACTTACAGAGAGAGAACCATTGCAGTTGTCAGTAGTTACAGAATAGAGAGAATAGCCATCGTCAGGAATAAATTTAAAATTAACAGTAGAACCATAAGCAACACTATTTGGTGGAGGAATGGGTGTAGTTGAAGAAATAACGCCGTGAACTTTTCCATCATCGCCCGACAAAATAGTAGCTGAAACCGTGTAAGTATTTATCGCGCATTTAGTTCCATCCCAAATGCTTCCCGTATCACAACTGGCGGTGGCGGTGGCGGTGGCAAGTTTATTATCATTGTCGTAAAGATAAAAAGTGTTACCAGGATATTGCATACTTGTAGTGCCCAGAAACGGGTCGGTGGGAAGTGGAATATTTTTGGTTGCAGTGCCGCTGCCAGAGTTTTGATTCGTGGCTATGTGTTGCAAACTTAATGGTATACCACCAGATACACCCTCGTTTGTGATCGCGGAACTTGTATAGTCAATAGCCGTTTCAATTTTCCAATTGAGCGTCGTTGGGCAAGTGCTTCCGCCTCTTGGAATAACACAGGACGAGGCGGTCAGCGTGCCTGATGTTCTAGGCGCAAAACATAAAGCGGTATTGCCAGCGTCAGAAACGCATTCCCAATACCATTGACTAAGATTATAAGAATAGGGAGTGACGGCTCCGGAAGTCGAGCCTTCGTCGCATAAGCCCGGCGAAGAAGAATTCAAGGAAGGATTGTAAACATTATACGCCGAGCCGCAACCAGCTGGAGCGCACGCCTCCGTAGCATCGCAAGTTCGCGACGCAGGTGTTCCGGAACACGAGCCGATGGCACCGGAACATATTTGCGTTTGGGTCGTTTGCGATTGTCCGCAAGCAGTCGGACAATCGGTCGGGTATGACCAAACATTCGAAGAAAACGAAGAAGAAACCTCGCAAGTAGAATCAAGATCTCCGGCATGAAAACAATAAGGATAATTTGGAGTGCTCTTGCAATCCGCGTCGCTGGAACATCGAGCCTTGCAATAAGAAGTAATCAGCCCCGGATTCTCGCAATGTCCAGTGCCGCAATCGGCGTCTATAGAGCAAGTTATAACTGCGCATTTCGCTGTCGCCGGACAAAATTGAGTCGCATTGCCACCGTCGTAATTTGGATTGGATGAATCTGTGCAATCGAGCCCTCCATTAGCCGGAGCCGGACTGTTACAAGCGCGACTTAAATTACTCGCAGGTTGATTGCAAGCTGTCGGACAAGAAGCCGGACTCCAAACGCTCCAACCGCCATTGACTGGCACTGGACTACATTTATTGTTTATTGAATCCCAAACCGTCCCAGAAACGCAACTGGTGATAATTGAATTTTGGGCAAGCAAAACAGCATCATTGTAAAGATAAAAATTTCTGCCGGGATACGGGATAGTAAAAAGAGTTGGCGCGGAGGAATTGTTTCCGCTAGCAACAGTGAAATTGGCATGAGCCTTTCCGCTATTATCAATATCGCTGGTTACCGCCGAAGTAGCGCCAGTTGCGGAATTGGTTGTGGTCCAAGTGAAATTTACCGTGCAATTGCTTTTATCAGAGTTGATAACACAACTCGAAGCGGCAGGTGTGAGCGTGCCAGTGGTAGCAACTGCCGGATTAACATCCAAAGTTATCGGAGATGAAGTTACCAAACCTCCGCTGGCATCCGTCCCCTGCACTGTCACATCTACTGACCCGCCGCCGGTATAACCGGCTGGCACGGTCACGGTAATAGACCCGGGACCGGTTGTTGCCGTTTGCGCGCCGACAAAAGAAAATGGAACCAAAACCAAAAATGCCAAAATTAAAAAAGAAAACTTGGATAAAAATTTATTTTGTTTCATATCCACGAATTATATCATTTTATAAAATAAAATGTAAATAAATGTGCATAAGTTTAAAAATACAACCTCTCACTTTTTACAGTAACCATTTTTCTTTACAGAGTTTTTTATTTCTTGAACCTTTTTGTTGCCGATAAAATTTTGCATGCGTTTTCTTAATTTACCACAAATAAAACATTCTTTTTGGAAATGTTCTAGACAAAGCTCAAAGAGATGAGCTAAATCCCCTTCTGAAAATGATGTTTTTTTGGATTTTTTCATAAACTTTACATATTTTTAAGATTTACGCTTCCTTGTTTTTTTTGCTTCATTACATATTCTTTTATCGCTTGGATTATCATTTTCACAAACACAGCAAGATTCATAACCTCCAGTTTGTATAATTTTTAATCGTGATACCTGATATCAACTAAAACATACATATCTTTCTCAATCAAAAAATAAAACCTCACACCCTTATCTACCCGAGCCTGCCAAACACCCGTTGATTCTTCAAACTTTTTAGCATGCAAAGATGGATATCTAATATCGCGAAGCAAAAAACCAACTTGCTTGTAAAATTTCTCGCGAATACTTTTCGGAAATTGTTCAAAGTTTTTATTAAATTTCGGTGTGTAGTCTAAATTCATTTATTTTTCCAAAGATTTTCGCAAAGCAGCCACAGTCTTAAAAGGACCGAATGTTTTTCCTGCCCTATACTCTAAAATTGATTCAGTTAAATCTTTGTCGATTTTTGAAAAAGACATACTGTCTGACGCAGAACACAAAAGAGACTCGTAAAATTTGCGAGGCAAGACGACCAAATCGTCGTTCTGTATTAAATTTTTTGGTATGGTTAAAGTATTCATACAATGCAATATATCACATTTTCAAGTTTTCTGCCAGAAAAATTCTCATGTCAAGGTTCGACCTTGACATTTCCGATATTTCCCCCTGACAAGGGGGTTAGGGGGTTG
>JBAPNK010000008.1:0-6061 GCA_049279095.1 Minisyncoccia bacterium | reverse complement strand
TAGTTCGCTTTATCCAACCGCGCTCGTTGGAAGCCCAGCCCAATTTTTGGATCGCTTTTTGGCTCAAAATGCTGATCACCAAAAGAAAACCGCACAAGCCGACGGTGTATGCCAACAAATCAATCATTCCAGCGCCGATACTTTTCGGCAAAACCGTCGCCAAAATTATGAAATAAGTCGGACTGCAAGTGGAAAAAACCGGCCCGAGCGCCGCGCCCATAATTATGTCACCAAAAATATTTTTCTTTTGGTAGCCAGTTGCGAGCAGACGATTCGAGCCGACATTTAATTTACCGAGAAAAGGTATATGTTCCCAAAGAGCCGGGAAAATCATCGAGAGGCCAATCAGAAAAATAATCACGCCGGAAAAAATCTGCCAAAAAGCTTGCGGAATATTTATGAAAAGCGAACTGACTTTCAAAAGCAAGGTGAATAAAATAACCGAAACGCCAAGAGAAATCGTAACAACAAAAGCGCGCTTATTGCTATGCCCCTCGGCAATATTTCCGCCGACGATCACCGGCAATAGCGAAATGGTGCAAGGCGCGAGCACCGTCAAGACTCCGGCTATGAATGAAATGAAAAATAGAAGCATGAAGCTAGTATAGCAAACTATGCAAGTAAAACAATTTTTCTTTTTCCAGATTTAAAAGATTTAATCTTAATATAACCCTCGTATTTAATTTCTTGTTTTTTATTTGACACAATAGCAACTATTGCATTTTTGCTAAGTCTGTTTTTTACTTTATCTAAAAATATTTGTATGGGATTGACTCCATTTTTTAGCCCTTCCCACTTTGTTAATTTTCCGTATGGAACATCAGTGATGACTATATCAACTTTAGAAATTTGTTTTGGTAAATCACCATCAGTGATAGTATTAAATTGAAATACTTCTGTCTTTGTGTTGAGAGACCTTGTTTTTGTTTTTAAAAATTCAGCACTTTTCAAAGCTTCTCTGTGTGAATCTTTTTTGTATTCCTGTATAAATTTTTCAAGTTCTAAGATGCGATTATTAATCCCTTTAGTAGTTAGTAAGGATAAATTTTTATGAGCAAATTCTAAAATTGTTTTGTCGGCATCAGAAGCAAACATTTCTTTTATATTTTCACCACGCAAAAACCCAAGGACCGTCAAAGAATAAGCAACACCGCAAAATGGGTCATAAACAACATACGGACCAAGATTTCGTTTTTTAGTTAAATACTCTGAACATTTTTCAAATATTTCAAGAGTTAAACTAACTGGAAAATTTGTTGCTCCTGGAGCTCCGTATAGCACTCGTCCACTAGAATAATCTTCGTAATTAATCTTTTGTTTCATTGAGTATTTTCAAAAGCATTTCTTTGCTTTCTTCTTCTGTTAAATTCGTATTATCAACAATTTTATAATTTCTTGACAGTGATTCTTCTCTGAGATATTTAGCCCAGTTTGTCATTCTGTCGTTTGCAAGCTCTGGATGACCTCTATTTACTAATCTTTGATTTCTAACTTCATCATTACAATCAAATAAAATTACTTCGTACGACTTAACACCGTTTTCCTTGCAAGCTTCCTCAATAAAAGAGGGTCTTGTCTGACCGTCCAGTATCGCAGGTTTTGTCGTTAAAGATTCGCCCATTTTCTTAACCCACTTTTTTGTGTTTACTTTTTGCCAATTTTCTCCGCTACCGAATTTTTTAATCATTTCTTCTTGGCTAGGAACACTAATACTATCAAAATAACAATACTGAAAATCGTTGGGATTTATTTTTTCTATATTTTTTACTGCTGTGGTTTTGCCTACACCAGAAGCGCCTATAATAAAATATATTTTATTAAATTTTTCTTGACTTTGATCCATATGTAAAGCATAGCAAGAATTTCCGAAAAATAAAAACAGTCACAAACTAGACTCCTTAGTGTATCATATATGATAGTCTAAGAAATGTTATCACTTTCACACAGGTGTTGAAATTTGATAACATTTGGCATTTTTTCTAACTAACACAATAGACGCGACCGCTGTCAATATGTTAGCTTATTATTTTATTCCTTCTCCGCAAAAACCACCAATCGGCTGGAATGCGTTTGCGCGGCGGGATTCCAGACGCCGTCGCAAGTGATCAGATTCAAATGCGCGAGTCCGTCGGTTGATCCAAAGACCGACGGCACAGTGGCATCAGCTTTGTAACTTTGAACTTTTTGCACCACAAACGAAAGCGTTATGCCTTGGTCGTCCGTAACATTTATCACATCGCCTATTTTTAATTTATTTAAACTATCAAAAACCGCCGGTATATTATCTTTGTAGCCGGAATGCCCGTCAATCACCGCGCTGCCGATTTGCCCCGGGCGAGTGCCCAGGTCAAGCCAAGCGACATCGTTTGGTCCCGCTGGCGCGTCCATACTGCCATCCGGGAGAACGCCCAAATGTTCTATCGTCGCGTCAATCTTGATTGACGGAATAATCAGCCGCACCGGCAATGCCGAAACAGTTGTTTCTGCGGGCAAATTCGCTTGCGCCAAACCGACAGAATTATCAGCCAGCTTTGCGGAGTGATCATGTATCAAAAAAATAAAAACTCCGACAAAAAGCAAACACAAAACCAGCAGGAACCATTTCGTTTTGGTTTTTATTTTCATAATTTTAATTTTAATTAGTTTTTTATTTTACCGGCGGCATTTCGCCGACGGCTTCATCGGCGGTATTAAGATCGGCATCAGCTTTGGTCGCTTCCACTAAACCGTCCAAGTGATTTTTCGGAGCGTAAACGGTGTAAATTTTCAAATCGGTTGCGCCGGTATTCGTAAAATTGTGCTCCGTGCCGGGAACAACAACCACAACATCGCCGGGACCAATTGGAAATTTCTTGCCGTTCAATTCGCCTTCGCCCGTCCCCGACAGAAAGAATAAAGTTTGCTCGGTATATTTGTGTATCTCATCTCCGACAACGCCGCCGGGCGGAATACTCATAATCACCAGTTGGCTATTTAAACCGGTGAATAAAACTTTGCGAAAATTCGGATTCTCGGCGGTCTCCTTAACAATGTTTGTGTGATAGTTCATAGATTTTAATGATATTTTTGTTTCCATACCGCAATTGAAGTTAGAATTAAGAGCAAAACACCGGAAATCAAAATTAAATTAAAATTATTGTTTTCGGTTTTAGGCGGAAAGCCGGTTTTCGGCAAACTTGGAGTGGCTACAACCACCGTCGCCACGGCAAAATCTTTCGCTTCCATACCGCTCGGGTCATAGCCGACCACGGTAACAGTATTGGTAGTCGTTGAAAATAAATTCGATGTGCAGGAAAAACTCCAAGCCTCGTTATGTTCAAGAATATCGTCTCCATTAGTGTCTCCGGGATTTGAGAGCACGCGGCCCGGCAAACCGGCGCATTTATCGTCCATAATACTGATAGCATCAAGCGGCGCGCTGCCGGGATTGGTTATCGTATAAGTATAAGTGACCGCTCCGCCCGGAGTCAGCAACGATAGCGGATTGGGAATTTTGGTCACATGAATTATCGGCGGAATAATTGACGCGCCGACGACGACGGTCGCTTTGGCAATGGCAACCGCCGAAATATTGTTGGCCCATCCAGTCGCGACGACGGTATTCGTATGTGTGGCGGAAAGATTGGTGGCGCAGGTGTAAGTCCAAGTTTCATTCACATCCAGTTTGGAATCTTTATTGGTATCTCCGGAAACCAAGGTGAGCGGACTGCAACTGTCGTCAACCATTGTCACATTGGAAACAGGAACAATGCCAATATTGCGCAAGGTGTATGTATAAGTAACCATCCCGGGACCGTTCGGTAAAGCAAGCGGACTTGGCACTTTCACGACATCAATCAAAGGCGGAATTGGCGGAGGAATCGAAAGACCCGCGCCTCCTTGAGGAGAAACTGTAACTATCGGTGGAGCGGTGTAAGTATTGGTAAGAATACAATTCTTGCTGTCGCCCGCAACCACGCTTACATGGCCAGTTATATCGCAGTCACCGGAAAATGCAGCGGAATAATTGGCGCTCGAAGTTTCCGTCACCGTATAACTGCCGGGAGAAAAAGTATTGGCTACTCCCGAGACGACCGGTGTACCGTTCACGAATAATAGAAAATCAGAAATGGCTTTAGTTCCGCCAACAACGACTTTGGTCACATTTATGGTTGCCGGGGTGGGCGGCGCGGAACAAGTCGGCGCGGTAATCGTATCCGTATCCGTGGTAACCGTGGTGGCAAAATCCAAAGCTCGTCCCAACCAAGAAGTTGTGTTGCCGACAGTAATTCCCAAGTTGTCAATAATCGTGCCGGCGAAACTGGTATTCGCGCCAAGCGTACTTGCCGCAGTCGGAGTCCAAAAAACATCGCAAGCGGACGCTCCGCCGGATAAAGTAATGTGCGAATTATTTACGGTGGTAAAAGCGCCGTTAATTCTGAAAATATAAGTTCCAGAACCATTCAAAGTAAGTCCTCCGGTGCCGATCGAAGCGGCAGCTGTAACACAGTATACTCCGGGCAGCAATGGTTGCGCGAGCAAGCTCAAATCCGTCGGCGAACCAAAATTAAAATTGCAGGGCTGGCTGGCCAAGGCGGACAAGGCGGTCGCTTGATCGGTGCCTGATTGGACCGTCGCGGGCTGAGAAGTAGTCCCGCTGACCGAATCGGTGCCGCTGCCGGAGAGCGTGGTGTATCCGGCGCTTCCGGTAATCGCGGTTAGCCCGACATTCCGGGTAAAAGTGCTGGAAAGGAGTCCGTAAGGATCGGCTGTGCCCAAACTAGGAGTTGTTGCCGCAAACGAAGTCGCCGGCAAAATAAAACCAAACATCAAGAAAAGCATCGCTGCAATTCCTGTTAAATTTTTATTTATATTTTTCATAAATTTAATTTATCGATCATTAATAAAAAAACTAGTTTGCCATAGCATTCATTTTTGTTTTTGTATTTGCGCCCACAAGACCGTCAGCCGTGAGACCGTTGTTTGTTTGCCATTGTTTGACCGCCACAGTTGTTTTCGGACCAAATTTGCCGTCAGCAATCAGACCTAGATTTAATTTTGTATTTAAGAAATTCTGAAGCGCAACTACCGCGTTGCCACTGCTACCATTTTTGAGAGTGACCACGCCAAAGTTGTAAATTGGAACAGTCATAGGAAGAGGACTACCAACAGAACTACCGGAACAAGATTGTCCCGTCGTCGCGCTAAACAAATCGCCTGGAGCGCAGTTTGATAATTGACCGGTTGCAACCGTAGGATTTTGAGTTGTAGTTTGCGCGACTAAACCCGTGCCCAAAGCGGAGTTATTGGTTGGCGTATTGCTGTAAGTATAAACCGGCGCGGGTGTAGCCGTAACATAAGCCGAAGAAGGAATGATCACTGTGTTGGCGTCCAAAGTCACCGCTGTTTGCGCCAAGGCGCGGCCGTTTAATTGCGCGCCGGTATTGAGAACAATAGCTGTTTGATCCAAGATGGTTCCATTAAATACAGCCGTCGTGCCGATGGTGGTTTGGCCAGCCACGACCCAAAAAATATTGTGCGCCTCGGCTCCCCCGCTCAAGATAATTTTAGTTGCTGAACTGATATTCAGATTTTGGGCTATTTGAAAAATCCAAACATCATTGGTGCCACCAGAGAGAGTCAAATCGCTCGGAATCGTTACACCCGTGCTCCATTTGTAGAGTCCGGGAGTCAAGGTCATTCCGCCGATATTGCCCGCGCCAAGTTCCGTGGCGGTCGGATTAGTTCGGCCCATCGCATCGGTGTAAGCAGTTTGTATATCGCTGATTGAAGCCGTGATGTTGGCCGGTGTCGGGCTAGCATAGTCCGGAGCGTAAACATTGCCAACCACGATCGGCGAAGTCGCAAAAGCGCTCCCCATCGGCAGACTTAAGCCAAAACCAGTGATGGAAGTCGAAGAAACCGGGCTCACTCCGATATTGCCAACCACTGAAGTCGCGCCGGTTGTGGAAATGCCTGATTTGGATAAAATAGCAAAATTGCCGGCAGAGGAAAGATTGACCGGCAACGGCCCGGCGGCAAACACCAAGGCTAGTGTTACAAAACCTAAAAATAAAACCAA
>JBAPNK010000007.1:0-2197 GCA_049279095.1 Minisyncoccia bacterium | reverse complement strand
CAATAATGATAACCTCCACAATAATTTTTTTTGCGTCGTGTCCTAGACCCAAAATGAGTTCAATCGCTACATAAAGCAAAACTAGAATAAAGAAAAGATTAGAGAGATCGCGTACAATTGTCCAAGCCTGAGCCACAAAAGAGCTATGTAATAAAGTGCTATTTAAGGTGACATCTATCAGAACATTAAAAAAGTACGCCGTCTGTGCAAGTAACCAAGCAGGAAATTGATAAAAAAGACCATAGGAAACTTGTATCGCGCAACCAGGGAATAAAGTACCAGTTGGCCACAATCCACACTGTTGATTTCCTATAGCTTTTTGAAAGTCTGTTTGTGCTCCTCCACTCGGAGTACATGTCGCGCTAGCACCACTGCCATTCCAAGTTCCTGATACTCCATTTATTGTACAAGCGCCGCCGGCCGTTGGAGTACTTCCTCCTTGTGTTGCATCTGTTGCCGGAGTACAACCTGTATTGCCACTTGCATCTATTGCTACTCCGCTAGCGTTCACGCCAGTGCACGGAGATCCGCCCGTTGAACCTGCTGGAGGCGGTGCCTGGTATACCTTCCAAACATTTGGAGCGGTACATAAACTAGAAGCTCCTACGGCACTAAGAGGAATAGCATTATTGGTACTGGTGAAACATTGCGCCACTCCTGGAGTTTGTGCCCCCGCCTTCTGTACTCCAAAAGTTGGTCCAAAAACTCCAGTCAGAACGACGAGCAGGATTAGAAAGAATGGAATTATTTTTTTGATTTTGTTTTTCATCTTTTAATCTCTAACGGGATTCATTCTGAAACTTTTTTCACAACTTTATTTTAACATTATTTCTGGCGCTTGACATTGTTTTGGCTCTCGTCTATAATTTTCTTATTAGTGGCTTCGGCCTCCGAGAAAGCTCCCGCAAGGGAGCTTTCGATTTTCAGGAAGTTCTGTATCTTCATAATAACATCTTTAAAATCTGTTTCAGAAATGGATCCGATTTTTCGCAACAGTCTTTTTGTGCTGATAGTTTTTATTTGAGACAGCACAACGAAAGATTTTATTTCTTCGTGATTTAGTTTGTGGTGGTATTTGTCTTTTTGTCCCTGCGTTGTCAACGGTAGAGCCCAAATCATATCTGCATTAAACTTTTTTATGATAAGCATCGGCCTCTCAAAATTTTCATGTTTTCCATCTGCTTCTACTCCGACATTTAGTCCGACACTGCACCACCATATTTCACGGGCATAGAAAAAAAGTTCTGTATTTACAGTTTTCGCGTCCACATTCTTTTTTTCTGTATTCCATTTATCGAAGTCCTTTTGCATAATTTTATTATATAAACAATTCCGCTTCAGCCTTGTGCGCCCCCAAATCCGTGCCGAAAAATCCGACGAAGATAAATAGAGTGATGAAAAAATACGGGATTATTTTTTTGATTTTGTTTTTCATTCTGAAACTTTTCTCACAACTTTATTTTAACACTCTTGACTCTTTTTATCTATTTGTTATACTTATTATACAAGTGGCTTCGGCCTCGCCCTTGCAAAAGGGCAAACAGCAAAAATCGTCAAATTAAATCTTTGACGATTTTTCGTATCTTATCGAAAGTCTCTTGATCAAGATAACCAATCTTGCTGACAAGGCGCTTTTTATCTATCACCCGTATTTGGGAAATTAGAGCTTTTGCATTTTTGCCGTCAACAATACCGATTGATGGGCGAAGCGAGTGAATATGAATTGAAGAAGTAAGCGGTATTACCAAACATATCTGCAGACTTAACCCTTTCAAAATAAGTACTGGGCGGCGATAATTATCTTCAGATCCATCTTGCTCATAGCCGATGTTTAAGCCCAAAGAGCACCACCAAATTTCTCGTTCATGAAAAAACAAATCAAAAGAATCTTGATTATTAATTTCCTTTTTCTTGTTATTCCATTTATCAAAATTTTTCTGCATATTTTTATTTATTTACCCGACTGCCTCCGCTTTTTGCGCACCCAACTCCGCGCTGAAAAATCTCATACTTTTTTACGATCCCGGCGTCCAAACGCCATTGATGTTGCCGCAAGCGGATTGTGTGGTCGTGTTGGACAAAGTTGTGCCGTCGGAGCTGGCGGCGCAAGTGTTGGACGATGAATTCCAAATGCCAGTAATGCCGGAACAAGTGGTTTGATCCGTGATATTCGGCAAAGCCGTGCCGTCCGATGCGG
>JBAPNK010000006.1:0-1739 GCA_049279095.1 Minisyncoccia bacterium | reverse complement strand
TCCGGCACAAACTTTACCGTTCCCGGCAACGAACCGTCCGGCAGTGTGCCGATTAGTCCGACTTCCACGGTTACTTATACGATAACTTGCGGCACGGCGCCGAATCAAGCGACTAAACAAGTCACAGTAAAAGTGAATCCCAAGCCGGGATATATTGAGAACTAGCCCTTGCTTTATTTTTGAAAGTATGGTATGGTTTGTTGGTGAAAAAAATAACTAAATTGATTGTTTTTGGTCTGTTTTGTTTTGCGTTTTTTGCGCGCGCGAACTTTGCCGGGGCGGAAGTTGTCAAACCCTACGGCAATAGAGATATGTCCGCGCCGATAGATTTAAACGAAGCTTATTTGCTTCCCGGTATTTACGCGACCGATTTGGCTTTTACTAAGAATAATCAAACGCTTACCGGATCGTTTAATATTCTAAACAACGAAAATGAAACGATCGGCGGTTTGCAATATCAAATTGAAATTTTGGATTCCCAACAAAATCTTTATGATATTTTTCCAGTTCGGGATCAAATGACATTGTCTTCGAAAGAAAAAAGAAAAATTTCTTTCTCTTATGCGTTGCCGTCGTTGCCATCCGGCGCTTACTCATTTAGAATTCAAATAGTTTCAAACGGCGGAAGATATCTGGGCTGGGATGATTTGCCGTTAAAAATTGAAAATGGAACAAATAATTTTATCAAGGTCTCCGCTATTTCTATTTCTCTGCCCCAATTCAAAACGCAGAATTTTGAACCAGAGTCCGGTCCGAATGTTTCACCCTCCAGCCAGTTTTTCTTAAAAGCAAATTTAAAAAATCTCGGCAATATGCCAATCACCGTGGTTCCCAATTTAGATATTTATTCTTTTGACATCGCCAAAGGCAACGGAGTTTCCATAAAACAAAATCCTATTACCATAAACCCGGGCCAAGAAACTTCTTTTGATTTTCCGGTAACAGCTAGCCAAATGTCCGGCGTTTATTCCGGTTTGTTATATTTTACCGATATCAATGGAAACAAAATTTCTTCCGTCGGAGAATATCGTTTTGTGGTGATGGGCGCGAGCGCGGATATTTTGCCGATGAAAATAAGCCATATCGCTTTATTAAAAGGAGATCAAACCGTGATAAATTTGGATTTTGTCGGCGCGCCGGATGCGGAAACGATTACGCAGGGAAATTTGGATGTGAAAATTGTTGACGACAAAGGGATTGCCGGGGAAGCGCAAACATCAAATTTGAAATTAACCGACGCCGTTTCGAGCAGTCAGGCGCGGATTAACTTAATTAGAGATTTAACGGCGAATCCGAAAATTGTCGCGGAAATTACCGACCAAAACGGCAATATCTTAACTTCCAGCTCCGTGAATATTGAGTTGCCGAGTAATTTTTTGCAAAACCAAAATAAAATGTCAAAAACAAAAGAGCTAAAATCGATTCTTGAGTTTATGGCGGGAATAATTTTATTTTGTTTTGCTATGCTGATTATTTTGAAAAGAAAAATAAATTTAAAAAAGATTTCTTTTTTTATAATTTTAGCGGTTGTTTCTTGCTCGCTTTTTGTTGGACTGAAGGCTTCGGCGACTGGCAATGGCAATGGTATTGAAGTGTTTACTCCGACTACTCCGGCTTCTTTCGGCGGTAACTGGGGATTTGCTACATCGCAGGAAAATACAGAAAGTTTAGTGGAGCTATTTATCAATGCGCCTATTCATGACGCGCCGGCAGGCACTTATCCAAGAAATGCAGTGCCA
>JBAPNK010000005.1:0-1906 GCA_049279095.1 Minisyncoccia bacterium | reverse complement strand
TTTGTGCTTCTTTATCAAATAAGAATGTTTAGCACCAATAGATTTGAAAGCCGATTTGCCACTATTGACGATAATGATTTTAAAAAGGTAAAAGAAAAACTCGAGTTTTTGCTCAAGTTATCTTCATAATCGTCACCCCGCCGAAGCGGGGATCAGTGGGTAACCCCAAAAGTAACTTAAGTATAGCAAAATAAAAAAATATGTCAAATGTTAATATGGTTTCAATATTAAAAAATTAATTTTATGCTCCCCCAAAATATTATTTATATTACAATTTTAACCAGTCTTGTCGGATATTTTTTTTATTTAAAGAAAATTTTTTACGGAGAAGTCAGGCCGAATTTGATTTCCTGGTTTCTCTGGATGTTGGCTCCTTTTATTGGAGTATTTTTTCAAATTAAAGCTGGCGCAGGACTTTCAGCACTACCTGTATTTATGGCTGGATTTGGTCCATTGGTGGTTATAATAATTTCTTTGTTTAGAAAAAGTTCCATTTGGAAAGTAACTAGTTTTGATATCTTTTGTGGTCTTCTTTCTTTATTTGCCTTAGTTTCTTACGTTGTAATTCATAGTTTTAGCATATCAATACTTTTTGCAATCTTGAGTGATGGATTAGCGGCAGTACCAACCATAATAAAATCTTGGAAATTTCCAGAAACAGAGACAGCCGCTGTGTACTTACCTGGTATTTTTAATAATATTCTTGCTTTATTTGTTATAAAGAATTGGATTTTTTCTATCTACTCTTTTAATATTTATATTATTTTAGTAAATATTATTATTATATTCTGCATTTATCATAAAAAGCTTGCAATATCTTAATTTTAAACTAGTATTAACGTATGCCAAAAAATAAATTCGTTACAATTGCCGCTATACAGAGCTCTGTGTCTGCCGACATGGATGTTAATTTGAATAAGACAGTTAAGCTGGTGGAACAAGCAGTCAAGAAAGGCGCAAAGATTATTTGTTTGCAGGAGCTTTACCGCACCATTTATTTTCCGCAATATCAAAAAGCGGATAAAGATTTATACGCGGAAACAATACCGGGCGAGTCCACGGAAATTTTTTCAGCAATCGCAAAAAAATATGGCGTGGTGATTGTTGTGCCAATTTTTGAAAAAGACAAATTTGGAAAATATCACAATTCAGCGGTGGTAATAAATACCGATGGGAAATTATTGCCGACATATCGCAAGATTCATATTCCGCAAGACCCTCTTTTTTATGAAAAAAATTATTTTAAAGATGGTGATGGTGGATATAAAATATATAAAACGAAATTTGCCACTTTTGCGGTTTTGATTTGTTATGACCAATGGTTTCCAGAAGCGGCGCGCGCCGTCAAGCTTGCCGGAGCGGAGATTATTTTTTATCCGACTGCCATCGGAAATATTTTAGGAGAAAAACAAAAAGAAGGGGATTGGCACAATGCCTGGGAGACAATTATGCGCGGGCATGCTATAGCAAATAGTTTATATGTCGTTGCGGTCAATCGTGTAGGCATTGAAGACAAATTAAAATTCTGGGGACAATCTTTTGTTTGTGATGCTTTCGGAAAAATAATCAAAAAAGCCGGGAAATCCAAAGATGAAATTTTAATTTCAAAGATTGATTTAGCAAAAAATAAAATTCTTGAAAAAGAATGGGGTTTTATGCGTAATCGTCGTACTGACACATATAAGTCAATTTCTGTGAAAAAATAAATGTCTGACCAGACTCCAAAACAACTAGGTTTCATAATGCCGGCTGAATGGGAAAAGCATTCGGCTGTGTGGTTGGCTTGGCCATATGACAAAACGACTTTTACGAAAAGCATCGAGAACGCGGAAAAAACTTTTTGTGAAATAATCAAGGCTTTAGAAGGAAGTGAAAAAGTGGAGCTGATAGTTTTAAACAGCCAAAT
>JBAPNK010000004.1:0-24976 GCA_049279095.1 Minisyncoccia bacterium | reverse complement strand
CCATTAATTAGTTTCGACAAAACTAAAAGCGTATTTTTTCCCATCGTTATTTTTCACCCGCTAATAATTTATAATAATTAATAATGCAGCGGATAAAATAAATAACGAACAGAGATAAACTAAACTTCTCCGCCATAGGCGGATCCGCCTTGGGCGGAAAAAACAGAACAGAAACTTTCTATTTTGTTTTCGAAGGGCATCTATTTTCCTTCAGGATTTTTTCGACGAAATCTTGAACGAAAATAAATACAATTTGCGAACACAGAACGCGCAAAAAATTTGCACAATTTGCGAACGCAAACCCATTATAATATACCCGCAAAATACGGCAATATATTATGTGGATAACTCGCGGTTTATGAACCGGCATCCACGAGATTCATCTTATCATATTGCTAGTGAAAATACAAATGCACCCCCTCCGCTTTCAGCACCTCCCCCTTAGCTAAGGGGGAGGAGTTCCCCCCTCTCCTTTACAAGGAGAGGGGGCTAGGGGGTGAGGTGCACAAAATACCTGCTCCAGCGTTTCTTCCCGGTTTTATTAAGGACACCATCTTTAACCATAGAGACCAATTCTCTCTGTAATGTCTTTTCACTGCAAGAGACAAGGAAACTTGCCTGTTCCGGGGTTGTTTTAATTTTGTCTTTGATGTCCTTTATAGTCGCCATACCATTATTTAATTTAATTAAATTAGTTATATCATCTTGCCTTTGTTTCTTTAGGATATCAAAGACATTGACTTTTGTGTCTTTTACTTTCATATTAGACAAACCGATAGTTTTCTCGGACAAAGCTTTGAGTAAAGTACTTCCCTTTTGGACACCGATTCTCGTATGTCCTTTAAGAGTTCCCCTCCCCCTTAATAAGGGGGCGAGCTTGGGTTCAGGGACCCGAGTTCGAGGGAGGGGGTGAGGTGGAGTGAATTTATCCACTTCTTCTTCTCTGAAAAAATCCATCAAATTTATTTGCTTATTTATATTCCATCCTTTGCGATTTAATTTCTCTATCGCCCGACTTAATTCCAAAAATTCTTTTTTCAAAATACCGCAATTCATTTCAGAAATAATATTTAAGGAAGAAGCAAGATCCAAAAAGGACATAGTTTCCGATATTCTGCCAATCATTAAAGACATATCATTTTCAGAAATATCATATTGGATTAGGTAGATGTCCGATATAATTTCCGTACCCAATGTCCTTAATTTATTTCTTAGTGGCTCATCCTTGTCTATTATGTCCGTGACCATATAAAGCGCTGTAATAAGTTTTTGGGTCTTGGTGTAAGAAAAAACTGTAATGGACATATTGGAGGTGCCTGCCCCGTACGAAGCCGAAGGCTTTAGTTCGGGGTCTTTGAGATTGAGATTTTTATTTTCTCCAAGCATTTGTCCATTATCTATAAAGGACAGTAAAAGTCAAGAAGTATGATTGCCCCCTCTCCTTGTTAAGGAGAGGGGGTTAGGGAGTGAGGTGAATTTTTTATTTTTTATGTTAATATATATTTATGGCAAAAAATGAAAACGAAAAAAAGAGTGAGAAAAATTCTAAAAAAAATTCAACCAGATTAAAGGATCATACGAAGCACGGGATCATTGCAATTATTTTTTTTGTTTTGGCGATATTCTTTTTAATGTCTTATTTTAGTATTGCCGGAAAAGCTGGCATATTTATTTACGAAATATTTAATATATTACTCGGCATCGGCTATGTGCTTCTTCCAGCTCTCTTGATCTTGCTCGGAACTTCATTTTTAAAATCGGAAACTCCGGATGTCGGCTGGACGCGTACGATAAGCGGACTCATTTTTCTTCTCTCTAGTTTAGGGATGATTGATATCGCTTCAGGAAAAGATGCAAGCGGAGTCTTCAGACATTCAGGCGGATTACTTGGACAAATTTTATCGACTCCGTTTGTCGCGCTTTTTGACAAATACGCCAGTTTGGTTTTTCTCGGCGCGTTGTTGATAATTTCAATTTTGATAATGTTCGACGCGAAACTGGATCCAATTCCCTTTTGCAAAAAACTTTTGGCATTTTTTACAAAAAAGAAAAAAACATTCACTCCCGTTTTGAACGAAAATGAAATGAAGGAGGTGGAGAAAGTTGAAGAAAAAAAAGACCCCCACCCAAACCTCCCCCTTATTAAGGGGGAGGAGAAAACAGAAGAAGAAGACATTCCCATCAAAAAAAGAAAAACAGGATTAATTTCCACTTATGTGCCTCCCCCGCTAACGCTGCTCGAAGAAGACAAGGGCAAGCCCAATACCGGCGACATCAAGGCGAACGCGAACATTATCAAACGAACGCTCGCCAACTTCGGCATTGAAGTGGAGATGGACGAAATCACAGTCGGTCCGACGGTCACCCGTTACGCCTTGAAACCGGCCGAGGGTGTAAAACTTTCCCGCATCGTGGGCCTGCAGAATGATCTGGCGCTCTCGCTCGCCGCGCATCCGATTCGCATCGAAGCGCCAATACCCGGCAAATCTTTGGTCGGGATTGAAATTCCGAACAAGTCGAAATCAATCGTCGGACTTGCCACTCTTCTCTCCGATGAAAAATTCCAAAATTCCGGGAAGCCGCTGACCATCGCCCTCGGACGCAATATTTCCGGACGGGCAGTTTTCGGCAACTTGGCGAAAATGCCGCATTGCTTGGTGGCCGGCACGACCGGGAGCGGAAAATCGGTTACAATTCATTCGATGATCACTTCCCTTTTGTATCGCAACGGACCGGACGACTTGAAGCTTATTTTAATCGATCCGAAACGGGTGGAACTTACTTTGTATAACAACATTCCGCATCTGCTCACGCCGGTGATCACCGAAGCCAAGAAAACCATTTTGGCCTTGAAGTGGGCGGCCAAAGAAATGGATCGCCGCTATGACATTTTGGAAACCGAAAGCGTGCGGGATATCGAGTCGTATCATAATAATGTGTACAATAAAAAAAATTCAACCCCCTCTAACTCCCCCTTATCAGGAGGAGAAGACCGTTTGCCGTACATTGTCATCATCATCGATGAGCTGGCGGATATTATGAGCGCTTATCCGAGAGAGTTGGAAGCCGCAATCGTCCGCTTGGCGCAAATGTCCCGCGCCGTCGGCATCCACTTGATTCTTTCCACCCAGCGGCCGGAAGTCAATGTCATCACCGGCTTGATCAAAGCCAACATTCCCGCCCGCATCGCTTTGAAAGTTTCTTCGCAAATCGATTCGCGGACGATTTTGGACGCCGGCGGCGCGGAAAAACTTTTGGGCGCCGGCGATATGCTTTACTCTTCGGGCGACGCCCAGCCGGAACGGTTGCAGAGCGCCTTTATCTCCGAAGGCGAAGTAAAAAAAGTGGTGAAATATCTCGCGGACGCTTACGAAGACGAAGCGCCGGCGGAAATAACTCTCTCCGCCGGATCCATTTCCGCAGATAAAAGTATTTTCGAGAGCTCGCTGGAAAATTCCGAAGAAAACGATGATGAAATGTACGAAGAAGCCCGCGCTTGCGTAATTGAAGCCGGCAAAGCCTCCACTTCTTATCTGCAAAGAAAATTGAAATTGGGCTACGCGCGCGCGGCTCGGCTGATGGATGTCTTGGAAGAACGAGGGGTGATCGGCCCGGGCGACGGCGCCAAACCGAGAGAAGTCTTAGAAAAAATTGAAAGAACGGAAAATGGAGAAAATATAATATGAATTCCAACCTTAAAAAAATAATCAAAATATCCGGCCTTTCCGTTTTTTTTCTTTTGATTGTCAGTTACGGTTTTTTTGTTTCCAAGGATTTTATTTTTGGAGTCCGAATCAGAAATGTGAATCTGCAAGACGGCGCCACGGTTGCCGACAATATAATCAACTTGACCGGCAACGCGAAAAACGCGGTGAAATTATCGTTGAATGGAAGAGAAATTTCCGTCGATCAGCAAGGCAATTTCGCGGAAACAATTGCGCTTTTGGAAGGATATAATATAATCAGTGTCAGGGCGCAAGATAAATTTGGCAATAGCGATGAAAAAAATTATCAATTAATTTATAAACAATAATATGTTGAATAAGAAAAAAGAAAAGAAAGAAGAAAAAACAGTGGGAATGGAAGTTTTGGATGACACTTTGAAAGCCATCCAGACGAAATTCGGCGAAGGTTCGATTATGAAATTCGGCGACAGTCCGAAAGTGGATGTCAATGTCATTCCGACCGGCTCGATCGGGCTGGATATGGCGCTCGGCATCGGCGGCATTCCGCGCGGGCGGATTATTGAAATTTTCGGCCCGGAGTCGTCCGGCAAAACGACTTTGTCATTGCACATCGTGGCGGAGGCCCAGAAAAAAGGCGGCATTTGCGCTTACATTGACGCCGAACATGCGATGGATCCGGATTACACCAAAAAGCTCGGCGTGAATATCAATGACTTGCTGATTTCCCAGCCGGACAACGGCGAGCAGGCGCTCGAAATTGTGGAGTCCTTGGTGCGCACCGGCAAAATTGATGTGATCGTCATCGACTCGGTCGCGGCGCTCACTCCGAAAGACGAAATCGAGGGCGATATGGGCGCGTATCATGTCGGCAAGCAGGCGCGATTGATGTCCCAAGCTTTGCGCAAATTAACCGCTATTGTCGCGCGTTCTAAAACGGTAGTAATTTTTATCAATCAGATTCGCATGCAAATCGGCGTGATGTTCGGCAACCCGGAAACGACTCCGGGCGGCAAGGCGCTGAAATTCTACACTTCAGTGCGCTTGGATATCCGCAAAATCGCGCAAATTAAAAAAGGCGAGGAAGTGGTCGGCGGCCGCACTCGCGTGAAAGTGGTGAAAAATAAAGTGGCAGCGCCGTTCAAACAGACAGAATTTGACATTATTTACAACGAAGGCATTTCCAAAGAAGGCGAAATTATGGCGCTCGGAGAAAAATATAAAATTATCGAAAAAAGTGGGAATTCATACTTTTTCATACCCCCACCTAACCTCCCCCTTCCTAAGGGTGAGGAGAAGATTAAATTGGGCGTCGGCTATGACGCCACCAGAAAATTCCTGAAAGAAGACAAAAAAATTGCGGAGCAAATTCTGAAAGAAATTAAAAAGAAGTTTATGGAAGAAGCGTAAGGAGAGGTTGTATTTAGAATTTTTTCTGCTAGTATAAAAATATATGTCCCAACTGGAATACAGCGAAATTCGCGAAAAGAAAATAATCATTCACGATGACGAACCTTGCGAAGTGGTAGAAAGCCATGTCGCCCGCACCCAGCAACGCAAACCGCAAAACCAGGTGAAGTTAAAGAGCCTAATTTCCGGCAAGGTCTTCCCTGCCACTTACCATGTCTCTGATAAAGCCGAGGAAGCTGATATTGAAAAAAGAGAAGTCACATTTCTGTACGCCAACAAAGGTGAGTTTTGGTTTTGTGATCCAAATGATAAAAGCAATCGCTTCAAATTGGACGAGGCCTTGATGGGCAATAGCGCGAAATTTTTGAAACAAAACGGCAATGTTACCGCTTTGGTCTGGACCGATGAAGACGACAAGGAAAAAATAATAAAAATCACTTTGCCGATAAAAATGAGTTTTAAAGTCAAAGAAGCTCCGCCGGCTGTGCGCGGAGACACTTCCAAGGGTGGCAACAAACTCGTAACGCTCGAAAACGGCGCGACCATCAGCGCGCCGATGTTCGTAAGCGAAGGCGACACGGTCTCCGTCAACACCGAAACCGGAGAATATGTGGAGAGGGTGTAAAACACAACCCCCTAAATCCCCCTTGTCAGGGGGACTACCGCATTTTTTCCTCCCCTGACAAGGGGAGGTTAGGAGGGGTTGTATTTCTACTTTACCACAAAAGGCAAAAGTCCGAGAAATCGCGCGCGCTTGATGGCGTTGGCCAAAGCGCGCTGATTTTTGGAAGTCACGCCACTGCGTTTATGGTTTACGATTTTGCCGTTCGGGTTTAGAAATTTTTTCAGAATTTCAATATCCTTGTAATCGATATATTTTATATTGTTGGCGGAAAAATAATCTTGTTTCATAAATTAAAATGGTATATCTTCGGGATTAATGTCTTCTTCCGGATATTCTATACTGTCGGCTTCTTCGGCAGAATTTTTTGAGATCGCGTTTGTCGCTGGCGCGCTTGCTCCCCCGCCGACTCCTCCCTTAGACCCGAATTGCACCCGATCCGCGACAATTTCGGTGCGGTATTTTTTCTCGCCGGAAGTTTTGTCATCCCAGGACCGCGTTTCGATTCGCCCCTCGATCATCACTTGCTGGCCTTTTTTCAAGTATTGCGCGGAAGTCTCGGCTTGCCGGCCCCAAACCACCACATTGTGGTAAGTGACCGATTCTTGTTTCGCGCCGTTTTTGTCTTTCCAAACGCGATTGGTCGCCACGCCGAATTTGCAAACTTTTTGACCGGAAGGTATCGCGGTCAGTTCCGGATCCCGAGTTAAGTTGCCCACAATCAACACTTTGTTCAAATACATATTTTTTTAATTAAGCTACTAATAATGCGTCTATTTCTTTGTCAATTTCTTCTTTATTTATTGGAACAACCTGCTCTTCATTTTCACTCTTTTTCACTCTTGGTTTGTGATACGCCATATCCCCGCGCGCGAATCTTTTGGCCGCAATAGTGTTTTCCTTGACTGTTTTTAAAATCAAAAATCTGATGAAATTCGGATCCAGATCGAGTTTCTTTTTTAATTCCAAAATCGAGTCCGTTGCCAGCTCAAACTTAATCCAGCCGAAATAGGCGGTGTTAAATTTATGACGCGCATTACTCACGACTTTGACCATAGCATAAGAGAGCGGCATCATTTTGGGCATTTCGTCGGAAATATGAATGCCCCCAAAAAACGACACGAGCTCTTTCAGGTCGCCAAAAATAACCGGCAAGTCGACTTCTTCAATGGTGGGCGCCAACAAATAGCCCAACTCATAAATTCGTTCGTTTTTATCATTTTCTATTGAAATTTCTTCTTTAATTTCCGCTTCGGACATAGGTTTCATAGTAGCAAAAAAATTTTAAATTGTAAATAGCCTTTTTGCATTCGCCACAATCGCTTGCGCCACTTCCGCCTCTGACAGATTTTTTATTTCGGCTATTTTTTTTACGATTTCTTTCACATAGACTGATTCGTTTCTTTGGCCCCGATACGGCACCGGCGCCACATATGGAGAATCCGTGTCGGTAAGTATCATATTTAAGGGAATATTTTTTATAACTTCAATGGAATGAATTCCTGTCCCATCTTTTTTGGGAGGAAAAGTTATAGCTCCAGCAAAAGAAATCATAAAACCAAAATCTAAAAATCCCTGCGCTTCTTCTAGAGTACCGGTGAAAAAATGAACCACACCCTTAACCTTGGCGTGTTTTTTTAATAATTGGAGTGCGTCAACATAGGCGTTCCTGATATGCAACATCAGGGGCTTGTTAAATTCATTTGCCAATTCTATTTGCGCGATGAAAGCTTCTTTTTGTTTTTTTATTGAGTCAGTGTCCAAGTGATAATAATCCAAACCGCACTCGCCGATTCCGACAACTTTCGGGTCTTGCAAAAATTTTCGGTAAATATTTTTGTCAAAAATTTCTCCGCGGGAAACAAACTCCTGCCCCTCGCTGCCCAACTCTTGCTTGTCGTGAAATGACTTTCCGGTATGAATCGGATGCAGCCCGACAATAGCGTAAACGCCTTCCGAATATTTATGCGCCAATTCAACTGCTTTCTTGGAAGTATCCGCCTGTGTGCCGACATTGATCAGCCAAGTGTAATTATCCAAAGCGCGGCGAATCACCTCGTCTCGATCGGCGTCAAAGGCGGTAAAATTTATATGACTGTGGATGTCGATGTATTTGGGGGTCATAAATGCAATTATACCCCCACCAGACCTCCCCCTACATTAGGGTGAGGCTCAGTGGAAAGTTCATTTTTAATTTTATTTAACACTTCGTCAATATTACCATTTATCTCACTATTCCAAAAACGCAAAACTTTTATGTCGTTCATTGATAAATAATTATCTCTTTCTTTGTCATATTCTTTGTTGCCTAAATGTTGAAAACCATCCAATTCAATGCAGATTCTTTTTTCCGAACAATAAAAATCCAAAACATAAGGACCGACGGAATATTGACGAGAAAATTTAAAACCCAGATTTTTTCGTCGCAAACTATTCCACAATAATTTTTCTTCTTTGGTTTCATTATGTCGCAATTCTTTGCGCCTTGTTTTAAATTTAGGGTCGTTGTACTGGAACATAAGACAATTATAACCCCTCCTGACCTCCCCTTACATTAAGGGGAGGAAAAAATGCTTGAATTACTAAAAAAGTTTATCTTCCTATGTTTTTTCCCTCACCCTAAAGTAGGGGGAGGGTCAGGGTGGGGGTATTTTAATCCTATCATAAAAATTGACTTACGCGCGCATAAATGATTAACTATATCTATGCAATACAGTGCGCGAAATATGATGGCAATGATGATGAAAAACCCGATAGTTCGAGGTTGCTTATTGTGTTGCATAAATTAAATTAAAAAATGAAACCCAAAAAACAGCCCCGAACGAGGGCTGTTTTTTGTTTCGCGGTGTTATTAAATATTTTATAATTTTTTAACAAAAAATACTATGACTATAAACTGGAACACGCTATTTTGTGTTATTATCTTGCCAATAATTATCTGGATTTTGATTGGCTGGGTTTGGGGTTTATTATTATTTCTTTTTATGGCAATATTGGATGGTTAGTAAAAAAAATATGAAAACAAAATTATACAAATCAATAACCATTATCAGTGACTGCCACGATGATAATGCCAAGGGGCGCGTGATGACCAGGATCGCTTCGCTCTTGCCAGGATTCAACATCAACTTTATCGGAGTGCAAAATGATATTGAAGCTGCTATCTGTTTAGTTGACACGCTTGACGCTCTTGAAGACAGAGCCGGTACTATTTTGGTAAATATAGCGCCAAGAAATGGTGAGGCGAAAAAATGGACAAACGGAACGCCGTTTGGAGAATTTTCCGTCGGCAATATACAAATTTTCTCAACCATCGATGGCTACATTTTAAGTTTTATTCAGCAGTTCTTAAAAAAGAAAATCAAAGTGCGGGTCTATGATATTCCTAAAATTATTGCTGAATTCGGAATTACAACTGAAACGCAAAAGAGAATTATAAATTCTCAATTCCGCAGTTTTGATTTCTTGACCCGGTTGGCGGCAGAAAGGATTCACGGAAAGAAATTTACCCATTCTTTGTTGAAAATTGAGAACATTAACAATGATTGGGCGGTTGGCTATATTGACAGGTTTGGAAATATCAAAACAACAAAAATTTATTCTGGAGGATATAAGCCGAATATATTTTTGGGAAAATTAAGAATTGGCAATAAATTATTTCCAAAAATAAAATTTTATTCTCGGCTGAAAGATGTGCCAGATGATGAATTGGCAATAATTGTCGGAAGTTCCGGGCTGGGTGAAAAAAGATTATTGGAAATAGTCCTACAGGGCGATTCAGCTGAAAAACTTCTTGGCTATCCAAAAATCAGAACATCTGTTGGAATCGTGTGAGTATTTTCGCCCTCACCCTATGTAGGGGGCAAGTTTGGGATAGGGACCCAAACTTGAGGTGGGGGTATTTAATCTTTTCTTGGAAACAACGGCTTCTCCGGCTTTTTGTTTTCTTTGATTAACTTTTTAAGCAAGACATTTGTTTCTGGCATTAATGGATTTAGCATCCTTGCAATTTCGTGTAAACGAACAACCATATCGGAAATTATTTTTTTTCCTTTTTTTTCATCTATTTTCACCACTTTGAACGGTTCTGTCTCCTGAATAAATTTATCCAGCTCGCCGATTTTATTCCAAACATAGTCTGTCGCTAGTTTCAAATCAAATTTTTCAAAAAAAGAAAAATATTCGGTAAAATCGGATTTTTCCGGAATCTCCGGACATTTGTCCAGATATTTTTCTGACAAAGTTAAAATCCGGCTAGCCAAATTCCCCAACCCGTTCGCCAAGCCAGAATTGTAAGCGTCTTTAAATCTCTCCATGGTGAAAGGACTGTCTTCAAAAGAAGAAATTTCGCGAAGCAGAAAATATCTCAGAGCGTCGGTACCGTATTCTTTGACGACGTCGGTCGGATTAATTACGTTGCCCAAAGTTTTAGACATCCTAATGCCGCCTTCGCCGGTGATGAAACCGTGATAAACGATTGTATCTGTTGTTGGCAGGCCAGCCGACATGAGCATCCCTTGCCACATTACGGACTGAAACTTCACCATATCTTTGCCGGCGGTCTGAATGTGATACCCATTTCTCCAAAATTTTTCAAAAAGATTCTCCCCCTCTCCTTTCAGGAGAGGGTCGGGGTGAGGTTTTGGCCAGCCCAAGGTCGAAATATAATTTGTCAGCGCGTCAAACCAAACATACATTACATGGTTTTCATCTCCCGGCACAGACACGCCCCAAGACATCTTAGACTTCACTCGAGAAATAGAAAAATCTTCCATACCATTTTCCACAAAATCAATAGCTTCTTTGCGACGCCATTCTGGAATTATAGATTTTGAATTGGATAAATATTCTAAAAGTTGTTTTTTGTAATTCGTTAACTTAAAAAAGTAATTTTCTTCCTCAACTATTTGCGGCGTCAATGTTGGATGAAATTCGCACTTGCCATTTATTAAATCTTTTTCGGTAATAAATTTTTCACAACCAACGCAATAAAGTCCTTTATATTTTTTTTTATAAATATCTCCCTTTACATCACACAGACGCCACATTTCTTGCGCCGCTTTTATATGCTTTGCATTTGTTGTCCTAATAAAATTATCATTGGATAAACCAAGTTCTCGAGTCAGATTTACATACACCCCCGCATAGTGGTCCACATATTCTTGAGCATCTTTATTTTTTTTAACGCTGGCTTCCCAAACTTTCTGTCCGTGTTCATCCGTGCCGGTACTAAAAAAAACCTCATTGCCAATTAAGCGCTCGTAGCGCGCAATGGCATCCGACTGCACCAACTCCAAAGCAAAACCAATATGCGGATCAGCATTTACATAAGGAATCGTAGTCGTAATATAAAAACTTTTTTTATCTGGACTCATTTTTCGTTTTAGCTAAAATTTTATTTTTCTCAATATCGCTCAAAAATTCCATCACAATAATCGCGACCGGAATCGCCAAAATCGCCCCCCAGAAAGATCCCAATTCGAACCCGGTTACCACCGCTAAAATAATCACAATCGGCGAGAGGCCGACGATTTTTTTGATAATCAAAGGAGTGAACAGAAACACATCAAACTGGTGGACAATAATATAAGCTGCAGTCACCCCAATCGCACTACCCAAGCCGTTCGAAATGTAAGAAAAAGCAAAAGTCGGAATAAGAGCCACTAAAATTCCATAAGGCACCATTTCCATTATGCCGGTAATAATCGCCAAAAGAAGCGCGTATTCAATGCCCAAAAGCGAGAGAATTAAATAAATCAGCACGCCAACCACAAAACCTAGTAGCATCTGCCCGCGCACCCAAAGACCGATTTTCCGGCTAGAGCGGTTCCACAAATCTACAATATAATCATCATACTGCACCGGCACAATAATCCGCAAAAAATTTTCGATTCCTTTGCCTTCAATGGAAAGATAAAAAGAAATAAGAATAATCAAGACAAAGTTAAAAATGCTGCCAAAAGCCACGGAAATGACTTGAAAGAATCCGCCGGAGAGATTCAAGACGAAAGCCTTAGACACTTCCAGCAAAGTGGAAATGGAAAAATGTCCGGAGAGCGCGGTTACGATGTCTTTGGCGCCGGAGAAGGCCTGATTCTGGAAATAATTCAAAAAAGAAACATTCGGAATATAAGCGGAAAGAAACGAGGAGAAATTATAAATTTCCGTGATCAAAAGAGGCGCGAAAAGATAAAACATTCCCGCCAAAAAAAGTAAAGCGATGGCGTAAAAGATCACGATGCCGAAAACCCGATTCTTGATGCCGATTTTTTGAAAATGTGGAATGGCGGAATCGACGAAAGAAGCGATGACGATCGCCGTCAAAACCACCAGCGCCAAATCCCGCAAGAACCACAACAAAAAAATGCCGAGCGCCGCCAAAAAAATCCGAATGATCGTGCCGGTGGATATAGAGATGTGCGCAATGTCGCCTTTTTCAAACATAGAAACATAATAGCATAAAATTGCTGAAATATATAAAGTTTTAACTTTTCACTTCGTCTACTTTTTGCACGCTGGTTTTTTGAAGCAAGTCTCCGCGCAAACGCTCGGCCAGAGTCGCGTCAATCACCCAGAAAGTTCCTTCCGATTCTTTTTCTTTGTCTTTTTCATCGTTGCCGGCGGTCAGAATCACCAGCCGGCTGACGCCGATTATTTTATGATAAAACGACTGCTCGATATCAATATCCTGAATTTGCCGATACGGGATGGATATTTCTTTTTTATTTAAAATCCCCCGCCGGATGACGAAAGAATCTTCATCCAAAGCGAAAGTGCAACTGATGTAATCGAGCCAGCTTATCAAAAACGCGCCGGCGATAAATAAAATGGAAACAAAAAACAAAATGCCATCCAGATCATACAAAATCGCGCTGGCCGCTTTTTCTCCCAAAACAGGAGCCAGAACTGAACCTATGGAGTTTTGAAAAAAAGAAAAGAAAAAAGAGCCAATCAATAAAACGGCGCCGATCGAAACTCTTTTGGAAAGATAATAATAAAAAACTTTGATTCCCAATTTTTGCGAAGTATCCACATTAAGATTATAGCATTTTTTTTAACAAAAGATACTTTCCTTCCTGCATTCAATAAGGAATTGCATCAAGCCGCAAATCTTGATACAATAACAATTCCGTGAAACATAAAAAAATAATTTACTCCGCTTTGTTGTTTTTTTTGTTTTTTTCTTTGGGTTTTGCTTCGGGTTGGGTTTTCCCGAGAACTCAAAAAACGACGACATCCACTTTGACCCGAGAAAATTCTTTGGATTATAAATTTATTCGCCCGGTTTTATATTTGCAGGTGCCGGAAGACGATTCTTCGCCGGAATTGCAATCTCTGAAAAAAACTGTTTCCGCTTATATTAAAAACGCGATTAGCCAAAACAGCGCCAGCGATATTTCGGTGTACTTCCGAGAACTTGACACCAATGAATGGACCGGCGTCAACACAGACGACAAATATTCGCCGGCGAGCATGTTAAAAGTTGTTTCTTTGATCGCTTTTTTGCGCGCTTCCGAAAACAATCCGGATTTGCTTTCCGAAAAAGTTTACCTGGACGCGCCCCAAACCGAAAACCAAGACCAGAATCAGGATTATTATCCTTCCGTCAGCCAAGCGAAAATCGGAGACACTTATACCACGGCTCAATTGCTCAATTATATGATTATCGATTCAGACAACAATGCCGCTTTGGCGCTCTCCGCGCTGATTGGAAGCGAAACGCTGAATACCGTTTACACGGATTTCAAAATACCGAACGGCAACAATAATTTGGCGAGCGATTTTTTGTCAGTGAAAATGTATTCCCGGCTCTGGCGGGCGCTTTATGACGGCACCTATCTTTCGCAAAACCTCTCCGAGCAGGCGCTCAGCTTGCTCTCCCAAACCACTTTCAACAACGGCTTGGTGGCAGGCGTTCCGCCGGGCACAATTGTGTCGCATAAATTTGGCGAACGAACAATCAAACTTGTGAGTTCGGCGGATTCCACCGAGCAACCGGCGAATGAAGTCCGCGAACTGCACGATTGCGGCATAGTCTACGCGCCGAATGATCCTTATTTTGTCTGCATAATGACCAAAGGGAACAGTTTTGCGGCTCTGCAAAAAATTATTTCCGACATTTCCGGTTTGGTTTGGAAGCAAGCGACAAAATAAATTAAATAAAAAGCCAGTTTGTAAAACAATCTTTAGAATCTCAATTTATAATTAAACCGGCATTCCGACTGGAATTTGAAAATTCAGATAACTCATATACTTAGGTTTTATTCTTTTGCTTGCATCTAAAATTTCAATCCCAAGAATCTTATTTTTTTTTCCCATATCTAGCACAATGCCATCCTCAACTTCCGTGTTGTGGGAAAAAGTTCCTTCTTGAAAGTAAAGATATAATGCGTCTGCTTCTTTGTCGTAAGTGATTTTCATATTTTTAATTCTTTTTTATAATTTCCCAAATAACCGAAACAATAATTATTGAACTTTTTCTTTTTGCAAAAACAATTTTCACCGTCCCCTTATTAAATTTTTTGAAAACTAAACTTTTTCCATCATAACCAAATCCAACTTCATCCGGTTTTGCCAAAACGCTTTTAACCATTTCTTCCATAATACCCCGAAAAATCATTCTCGCTTTGGCGTGTATCGTATAATAAATCATATACTATACAAGTATATCAGACAAAAAATCCTATGCAACAGCTTGCGTTAGGTCTTGCCTAACACAGAATAACGTTATCAAACTTGACAGCCGCCACAAGTGATAATAAGAAAAAATTTGTTTTAAAATTTCAATATCTTTAATAATTAATAATATGTTAATATGGCAATATGGGTTTAGAAGAAAATATTAGTCTCGTAAAAAATACACCACAAAAACCAGTTCTGGAAATAGATAATTTTCAAGAAGCTTTGGAAAACTTTTTCGGCGCTCTAAATGGAGCAAAACTGGAAAACTCGGATGGAAAAATAATTACTATCACTATAAATAAAGAAAATAATAAACCAGACAAAAAATCTCTCTGCCGTGTTTTAGAATTTGAAGGTTATTTAGGAGAAGACCGTAAAGGAAATTATATTCTTTTTCTAATTAATCATGGCGCGAAAAGCATCGTAATTCTCCGTGCTCAATTAACAAGTGAAGATTTAAAAGGAAAAAATGTCTATCCCAAAATAGTAAAATTAATAGGAGAAAAATTCCCCGATGATTTTTCATTGGAAGCAATAATAGGTAACCCAAAAGAACACCGGAAGGCTACAGACCTTTTTGAAGATTTTGAAAAAGGAAAAATTGATGAAACAACTCTAAAACAAAAACTTTTTGAAAACATAAGAATGTTGCAGTTGCGCCGTGATGCTGGATTCAACACATTCACGATAGCCCATACGAGCACGGATGAAATTCAAGTAAAAAGTAGCAAAGATACAACTTTGACTGATATTTCCATAATTATAGTACCAAAAAAAGAGTTAACGATAATCAGTGCCAGTTAATTCTTTATATTGCGTCTTATATTTTTCAATTTTATTGCGCAATCCTAATCTCTGCGCTGTAGCAAACATTCCTCCACTATTAGTCTTTTCCAATTGCGCGTATGCTTCCCTTATTTTTTGTTCTAAACTCGACGGAGTTTCTACGACTTGTTCGACAGTAGCACCAACATTCGATGTAGTTGTCTCTACCGTCTTCTTTGGTATATTTAATCCTTCCATTCCCATAAATTTTTATTTTTAATTATTTATTAATAATCTTTCCATAATAATCCGACAACATTTCGACCTTTTATGGAAGTTTTATAGAGTCTTGCCAATCTCTTGTATTTTTTAAATAATCAAGCAAACTTGTTTTCCAGTCTTTCTATTCTTTTGTCTTGATGCATTACCGTGTCCGTCAAATCTGCCACATCTTCCTCAATTTTTTCAATACTGTCTGTTGTATCTTTTTTAAAACCTTTTATTTCAGTACGCAACTCATAAATATCAGTCTTGAGTTCCAGTTTTAAATCCAGTAAATCCTCCTTTGTAGCCATTCTTTTTAAATCGTCTTTTGTAGCCATTCTTTTTTCAATACCGGAAAAACTTCTGTTAATTGATTCTAGAAGTTCTGTGTTTGTTATTTCTTTGTCCTCTTTGTGATCCATATTGTTTCTAGTATATCAAACCATATTTTTTGCGCAAATTCTTAAAATCTCAATATTTTCAAGAATTTATTTTTGTCTTTGAACGGTCCGATCAGCGCCAGATTGAGTTTTTTGTTTTGGAAAACTTCTTTGGCTAGATCTTGGATTTGGCTAGCGGTCACTTTGCGGATTTCTTTAGCTTTTTCTTCGGCATTTTTTAGTTCCCTCTTTAAAAGTTCTTGTCCGCCATAAAAATTCGCAATGTCATCGCTCGATTCCAATGACAATTTCATATTACCAATCAGGCATTCTTTCACTTTTTCTAGTTCTTCTTTGCTGACTAATTCCAGTTTTAATTTATTGCATTCTTCCAAAACCGCTTTTATCACTTCCTCGATTCTTTTATTGTCCACCCCGGCGGAAATTTGGAAAAAGCCATGGTCGGTGTAAGCGTCATTATAAGCTCGGACATAATAGCCGACACCCATTCCCTCGCGCAGTTTTTGAAAAAGTCGGGAACTCATTCCCCCGCCCAAAACTCCGCCAAGCACCGAAATAATTGCATTTTTTTTATCAAATAAATTCAAACTTCTCACCCCCAAAACAAAATGTGTCTGATCCGTTTTTTTAAAATTTAACAAGACTTGCGGTTGTTTTTGAATTTCTTTAACTTTTAATTTTCCTGTTTTTTTCCCTCGCGAAACTTTGCTAAAAATTTTATTCACTTCCCGCATTACTTCCCTCTCCGTCACCGCCCCCGCCACAATCAGCACTGTTGCCTCCGGCAAATAATGAGTCTTTTTATAATTCACAAAATCCTCCCGTTTCATATTTAAAATATTTTTTTTCTCGCCGGCAATGTTCCAACCCGCCGGCTGGTCGCCATAGAGCAACTTCATCAGCAAATCCTGCACATGCCGCGGCGGCATATCCTCGTACATATTTATTTCTTCGATAATCACCCCTTTTTCTTTTTGCATTTCCGTTTCGGGAAAAGTGGAATTCAAATAAATATCGGAAACCACATCAAAAATTTTAGAAAAATGTCTGGCGTCAGACTTGGCGTAATAGCCGGTATATTCCTGCGCCGTGAAAGCGTTGTATTGGCTGCCCAGCGCATCCAATTCTTTGGAAATATCAATTGCCTTGGGCCTCTTGATCGTGCCCTTAAAACACATATGTTCCAAAAAATGCGAAATGCCGTTCACTTTTTTTGTTTCATATTTGCTGCCGGCTTCCACCAGCACCAGCACCGTCGCCGTTGGATTGTCCTGCATCGGTATCGTCACCACCCGCAAACCGTTTTTTAAGATTTTTTTTGTGTATTTCATAGGTTAAATATTAAATCAGCACCCCACCCCGCCCTCCCCTTGGCTAATGGGAGGGAGAATTAATACAACTTCCAATATCGTGAAGCACTCCTTTGATATTAGCATCTATTTCACTATTCCAAAAGCGAACTGTTTTTATATCCAAAGCCAAAAGATAATTATCCCTTTCTTGGTCATATTCTTTATTATTAAGATGTTGTGATCCATCTAATTCAATTGCCAATTTTTTATCAGGACAATAAAAATCTAAAATGTAGGGTCCGATAGAATGTTGGCGTTTAAATTTAAAACCCAATTGAGTCCCTCGCAGATGCGCCCATAAAATAACTTCTTGTGGAGTCTGATTTTTTCGCAATTCAACTCGCCGAGGTTTCAAAATTGGATGATTGTGAATTATGGGCATTTGGATTTTGTATTTGAGTTCCTCCTCCCCTTCGCCAAGGGGAGGATAGAGGTGGGGTGGAGAGGTGCTAATTTATTTTTTCCTTAATATAGTTTTTCAACTCCGCCACTTTCACTCTCTCCTGTTTCCCCGTATCCCGATCCCGCACCGTCACCGCATCATCCGTCAAAGTGTCAAAATCAATCACCACGCAAAACGGCGTGCCGATTTCGTCTTGCCGGCGGTAGCGCTTGCCGATATTGCCGTTATCGTCCCAAGCAATTTGCGGTATTTCTTTTTTAAGAACTGCATATATCTCACGTGCTTTGGTAACAAGCTCTGGTTTATTTCTCAGTAATGGCGCCACCATGGCTTTTACGGGCGCAAGTTTGGGAGAAAGTTTTAGGAATACACGTGTTTCGCCTCCAAGTTCATCTTCTGCATATGCGTCAAGCATAATTGAAAGGAATAAACGACCCATACCCATAGAAGTTTCGAGTATCCAAGGGATATACTTCTCTCCGGTAATAGGATCATTGTAATTTAAATCTACACCAGAAAATTTCATGTGCTGTGACAAATCATAATCTGTACGATCATGAATGCCTTCCAACTCATCAAAACCCCAAGGAAATTTATATTCAATATCCCACGCGTCTTTCGCATAAAAGACTAGATTCTCGTGTTGATGCCATTTTAGATTCTCTGCTTTAATACCAAGAGACAGGAGCCAATCCCATTGCTCCTGTTTGATACGCTTATATGCTTCTTTGTTTTCATTTGGTTTTATGAAGAATTGAGTGTCAGCCTGCTCCATTTCTCGCACACGAAAAAGAAAATTACGTGGTGATATTTCATTCCTGAACGCTTTTCCTATTTGAACGATGCCAAATGGAATTTTTGGTTGCATAGAATCAACAATATTTTTATAATCAAGATAAATACCTTGGCACGCCTCACCAGGCAAGTAAACTGGTTCATTTTCTTCGGAAGTAAAGTCTCCTAAATTTGATTTTACAAGTAAGTTAAATTTTTTAACACGAGAAAAATCGTGCGCTCCGCATTTTTCGCATGCAATTTCATTACGATGGGCATCAAAAAGATTATTGATTTCATCTTCGCTCATTTTTTCATCAGCAATAATTCCAATTGCGCCTAGAACCTTATCAACACGGATACGGGTATTGCACTTTTTGCATTCAGCCAGAGGATCTGAAAAACCGGATGTATGACCAGAAGCATCCCAAACCCGTGGATTTTTAAACATGCCCGCATCGAGTCCATAATAATTTTCTTTTTGATATACATGAGCATTCCACCATTCGCGTTTCAAGTTATTGAGAAGTTCTACGCCTCGCGGACCAAAATCATAAATACCAGCAATACCCCCGTATATCTCCGAGCCCTGAAAAACAAATCCCCGCCTTTTGCACAGCGAAACTATTTTTTCCATCAAGTCGTTCTGATTGTCTTTTTGGTTTTTATTTTTTTCTTCTTTCATAATTTTTTTATAAATTAACTCAGTTTACCACCACGCCTCCGCCGGCAGGAAAGGCCGGATCGTTGTCCAGCCGAGTATCAAGGCCGTTTTTGGTCACGCTCACATTCACATTAGCAAAATCGTCGTGTCCCGTCAAAACGCTGCTGTTTACAAGAATCGGAAGCGTGCCGACTTGCGAAAGCGAAGGCGTGAAAGAAACTTGGAAAGAAACGGATTGCGCCGAGCCCGTGATCCCCGCGCCGGCCGGAATCCGGTCAGCATCCCAAAGGATTGTTTGGGTTGAAGGATTATAGGTCAAATTCGCGTCCGCGGGCGAAACCGGTCCGACGAATGATATCCAGGAAGGCAACGAAGAAGCCACTTGCGCTTGCCCAATGCTGTTGGCGGTATTGGAAAGAGTCCAAACAATCGTGTAAGTAGTCGCTTGCCCCACTTTCGGAGGAATCGGACCGGAATTATTAAAAGGTCCGGAATAGTAAAATGCTTTTCCGGAGAAACCGACATCCGAAATAATTTTTATCGTGGCGGAAGTGGAATTTGTTATTTGGTTGGTCGCAAAACCGAGCATCGGCTCCTCGCCGGCTATATCCACCTCGATGTTGATGGTGGGGCTGGAAAGCATCCCTGCGGTCGCGGAAAAAAGCGAGAGAGGAGAAACGGAGAACGAAACCGAGCCGGAATCGTTCGGATTTAATTTTTGCAGAGCATCCACTGAATTTTTATTCCACGAGATCGTGTCTTTCGCCGAATCGTAAAAACCTTGCGGCGCGATGACGGTTTTCCGGTCGAAAGCGTTCCCGGTCAGTTTCGCGACTATAGCCACGGCATCTACTTCCGTATCCAAATTGTTGGTGTAGTTGATCACGACATTAACCGGAGTTTTGGAATCGGTCGCGTATTCGTTTCCCGTCGCGCCGTTAATTGTCAAATTGGCATCAATGAAAGGTTTTTTGACGGCAATAGTATCTTGAATGGAATTAAAAACAACATCAATTGAAGATTTGTCCGCGACCGATTGCGAGCCGCTCGAGATGTTGAACGATTTTTCTTCCCCGTCAAAAACGCCGGTAATTTTTCCGGAAATTGAAATGTCATGTTCCGCGCCCGGAGCCAGATCTCCAAAATTCCAAACATTGTTGCCGAAAGATGGCGCCGGAATAGCCGAGGCGAAAACAAAACCCACCGGGTAATCGACGCGCACCAATATATTTTGAGCCGGTTCCGTAGAATTCAGAATCGCCTTTACATTCAAGGTGATAGCTTGATCGGGGCTGATTGTTGACGGAGCGTCCACGGACAAATTTATCGGCGTCGAATTTATGTTCACTTCATAAAGTTTATCTTTAACAAAAATTGCATTGGAACCCGCCACTTGATATTCCAGAGATATTTTCACCGGACGAACGCTGCCTTGCGGCCCAAAAAGCGTTACGCTTAAATTTTCATTCAGCACGGATCCGGCCGGAATCGTTCCCAGCGACACGCGGGAAGTTTCCGTATCGGAAGACAAATCTCCGGTTGATCCCTTGGGGTATTCCATAACTAAATCGGCAAGCTCGAGCGGAGAACTGTTTCGATTGGTAATGCCGACAATCAGCGGAAGCGATTCTCCGCCGGCGGTAAAATTGTTGCCCAAAATGGAAATGTCTATATTGTCGCTGGAAACAGTGTTGCCGCCGGCAAAAAAAACATAGCCGGCGTAGCCTAACGCTAAAACAAAAAAAATTATCGAAAAAATAAAAAATTTTTTGAAGATTGAAGTTTTTGTAAAAAAATTTTCTTTATCTTCGGATTCTTTTTTTTCGTTTTTCCAAGAATCCATAACTTCTTTTTTAGGCAAGACTGAAAAGCCGTCCCGATATTCTATTTTGGTTCGATAATTCTTGCTGAAGAGCTTATTCTTCATATCTTCCAGCCTATTTAATTTATTTCGATCATTAATCGGCATCTTATAATTATACCACCCCGAAGAAAATTTAGAAAATTTCAACGGGGCAGGTATTTTATAAATGCGTTTCTTTGAGAGCTTTGTTTATCTCACGCAACACTTTCCCTCTTGCTTGCGAAACCTCAAAAATCAAATTTTCTTCAAACGGAGACTTGATCAGCTTTTGCGTAATTTCATCGTCGCCAACATAACCCAAATTATTCAAAATCCGCAAAACCATTATTATTTCCACATTTTGCAAATTTGTAATTTCTGATTTTTCCAAAACAGACAAACCATTTATTAAATCAGCGAACAAAACTTGATTCGGTTCGACGCCCGCCAACAATCTTTTCAGTAAGTTGGCAATATTATAAACGACTCCAAAAGTGCCGGAATTTTTGCAAAGATTATTAAGTTTGTTTGTTTTAGAAGCGCTGGTCACACGCCAAAAATCTCGGCCTTGCACCAGATCAATTTTAACGAAAGCATAATCTTGTAGAATAAAACGCAACTTGGAAGACATTTTACGCACGCCTTGCGCCGAGGCATAAATCATTCCGAGATCGCGGGTGAAAATATAAAAATATTTCCCCGCCTCGCCGTAATTCTTGCTGCCTAAAATTATGCCTTCGGTGTGGTAAATGTGGTGCATGGATTATTTCAAATTATCATCCAGAAATTGTTTTAATTTTTCCAAGTCTTTTTTGTTATTATCATAAAAATAAGTATTTATTCCGATTGATCGAGCGCTTTTTACCGCATCAGGATTGTGTTCAAAATAAATTACTTCTTCTTTTTCTAAGTTAAAGTTTTTCAGCAATATATTATAATATTCTGGATTTGTTTTTTCTGGATCGTGCTCCAGTGTAAAAACTGCATAGGGCATATTAGCTAACCCTAATTCTTTGAATTTTTCATATTTGGCACCAGTTAAAATAATTTTCCTGTTTGGAAAAGTTTCAAGTAAATCATACATTAACTTGAAAATACCTTTACCTTCTATCACAAATCCATCTATGGCATCTACTAAAATAGTTTTCATATTTTTATTCCAGTATTAATTTTCTAATTTCTTCCATTTTTTCGGGTTGTTGTTTTGCTTCTAAAATTTTTATCTTGAACTCATCTCCAAATTTGTCATCGTTTATAGCCAAGTTGATAAATTCTTCAAAAGTCACGAATTTTAATTTTATTTTTTCAGCTCCATCTAGATTTTGCTCTGCAATTTTTTTACAACCCTTGGCGATAAAAGTATAAACTGCCCATTCAACTTTACTGACAGGTTGAATAGCATCAAAAAGCAACCAATTCTTCGCTTCATAACCCGTTTCTTCTAAAAGTTCTCGCTTGGCGGCCTCTAAAACATCTTCGCCTTCATCAACCCTACCTCCCACGGTTCCCATGAAAGGGAGTTTGTTGGGTTGCTCCTGAAGAGCAAGAATTATTTTACCATCTTCGGTAACAGGAATAATCATTGCTGTATCAGGACGCTTCACCTTCTCAAAAATTCTTTTACTGCCATCATAACCATTTACTTCCCACTGATAAGTATCAAAAACAACACCCTTAAAAACAAGTTTAGCGTTTTCCGGTATTGGCTGTTTTGAGGCTGGTTTGGTTATTTTCATGGTTTTTTCATTTTACCATATTCGCTAAAAAATTGTGCTACAATCAACTCATGGACAAACTGGAAAAATCGGTATTTGTGATTAAGCCGGAAGCTCTACCATACAAAGAAAAAATTATGGATATGATTGAAAAAGCTGGAATACCAATCACAGAATGGCGAAATTTAAGATTGACGGAAAGTCATTTGCGAATATTATATCCAACCATCACTGGCGAGACCTGGCATAAAATGAAAAAATATTTGCTAAACAAAGAAGTATTGGCCGCTGTTGTCGAAGGCAATGACATAGTTCAAAAACTGTATGAAATCTGCGGAGACAAAACTAAACCTTTTTTGTGTAGACCGGATTCAATAAGATATTTATTTAAAAATATCGCGAGACAGAATGAGGCATTTAGTCAAAATATAATTCACCGCCCTAAAAACAAACAAGAAGCCGAAGAACATGTCGTGCTTTTCTTCCCACCCGAAAGAAAATAAATTTATTTAAAAAATTCTTCTATTTTTTCTTCGAGTTCTTGTGGAGTATTTACCAGAGCAAACGGTTTTTCTGCTAAAAGATATTCTTTATCATGTAGCCCCCAAGACACAGCTATTGACTCCACTCCGCATTCGCGCGCCTCCATTATGTCTCCCGTCGTGTCGGTGACAAAAACTGCGTCTTTCGGAGAAATTTTATAATCCGCGAGCAATTTTTTTATTTTATTGATTTTGCTCGTATGAATATCGCTGCCTAAAATTATTTTAAACTTCTCGAGAATGGTCTCCTTTTTTAAAAAAGGAACAATTTTATCCGAAGCTGTGGAAGATATTATGCAAAGACAATATTTTTTACACAGTTTGACGATCGTTTCTTTTAATTCTTTTGATGTCTCCAAACCGGAAAGGCATTTTTCGTATTTGGAATAAAAATTCGGGTTGCCGATTATTTTATTTTCTTTTTCCGCTTTCTGATAAAGCTCCGGGAAATTTCCATGCGAAAGACTCTGAAAAAATTTATATTCCAAATCAGGATTCAATTCTTTATGAATCTCGTAACACATAATATGCGTATTTGCCAACACGCCGTCAAAATCAAAAAGGATTATTTTCATTTTTTTATTTCTCAATTTTCACCTTGAAAACCAACTCGTCGATTTTTATTTTTTCACCGTCGTTTTTGTGAAATTCTATTTTCGAAACCAACACGGTTTTTTTAAGATCTTTTTCAGATTTTTGAATTAATTTTTTGCCTTTTTCATCGGTTTCAAAAATTATATTTACTACATCGCTCGGCGTCAGACTCATCTTTTTGCGCAAATCCTGCAACGCGCGGACAAGCTCGCGATGATTTCCTTCTTGTTTTAGTTCCGGAGTTATATCTCTATCAAACTCAACCGCATTTTCCAAATCAGTATCTATTTCAACTTCTTTAACATTTAATTCATCTTTTATTATTTTTTGGTACTCTTCGCCCACATTAACTTTGGAGAACAATATGCGAAGTGGCTGACGAATAGGAATATCAAATTTTTGTCTTTCCGCATTTCCGGCAGTGCAAATCTCACGCACAATTTGCATATTTTTCAAAACTTCAATGTCAAGGTTCGACCTTGACATTTCCGGCCAATTTTCCAAATGCACGCTTTCCAAATCATCTTCATTTTTTAATTTCAGCCAAATGTCTTCCGCGGCAAACGGCGCGAAGGGCGCCATAACTTTTGCCAGATTTTTTAAGACAAAATATAAAGTCTGTTTCGCATTTTTGTCGCCATTTTTTATTCTGTCCCGCGAACGGCGCAAATACCAAGTGGAAAGGTCGTTGATAAAATCTTTGATCGCCCGCACCGGCTCCAGCAACTTATAATTATCCAAATTTTCTGTAGATAATTTTATTAATTCATTGAGTCTGGCGAAAATCCAAAGGTCTAGCACATTATTTGATTCCAATTTATCTCGACTTGCCCCGTACCGAGCTTGCTCTGGTGCGGGGTACAATTCGTAAAACGTAAGCACATTGTAAAGCAAACCAAAAACTTGCTGGCGCAAAAGAGCGACAGTTTTCTCGTCAAAATTTTTCGATTCGCCGGGCTGATTGACCGAATACATCCAAAGCCGTAAAGCGTCCACGCCGTATTTATCCATCGCCGCCCAGGGATCAACAACATTGCCGACCGACTTGGACATTTTTTTGCCAACTGCGTCCATTAAATGTCCGAGACAAATCACATTTTTATAAGCCCGGCCGCGATCCATCAACACTCCGACCGCATGCAGAGTGTAAAACCAGCCGCGCGTCTGATCGATAGCTTCGGAAATAAAGTCGGCGGGATAGCCGGGCCCGTCAATCCATTTTTTATTTTCGAAAGGATAATGATCTTCCGCGAACGGCATAG
>JBAPNK010000003.1:0-1649 GCA_049279095.1 Minisyncoccia bacterium | reverse complement strand
AAATGATTTTTAGCTTGTGGTGAGCTTGTCGAACCATCACACATACATTGCCGGTGCCAAAGCTTGAATGGATTTCGGCGCTTGAGCCGCGCCTCGTGGCGGCAATAAAAACAACGGCGCGGAATCGGGATTTTCATTTTTCGGTAAAAAATAAGTTCATTAGGAACGATTTTGTAATTTCTCTTGCAATTTATACAAGCAAGTATTTCGTCTAAAATCGAATCATCTATTTCTTCGATACTTTCCGGAATATTTTCCGGCTTCAAAGTTTCTTGGTCAGTGGTTTTTTGAATGTTATCTTGCCAGTTGTATCCTTTTTTCAAAGCTTCCTCTTTATTAAGCGCGACATCTTCCATCGCCAAAGTTTCGTTATAGCCAAAAGGCGAAAGTTCAATCGGATAAAATTCTCCGTATACATAGGAGTTTCCTATGTCATCAATATAAGGCATCTTATTCATCTGCTCAATAATTTTCGGCACCAGTTTTTCGTATTCTTCTTTGGTGTATTGTTTGTTGAAAATGCAATATTTCGCGCTCCTTAAACCAGCGCAACCAAAAAGCGATTTTGAAGAATGGCAATGTTCCGTGTAAAAAACATCTTGATTTTTCCAAGAATAAATGCCAAATAAATTTCGGCTGGATTGATCGCAAGTGATATCCTCATAACACTCGTTTAATTCTCCTCCGCCCGCCAAATCATAACAATCTTTCGCGTCCGCCACCAAGTCGCAATATCGGCAATTTTCTGATTTTTTTGCCACGAAACAATTCTTTAAATTTTTAGAATAAGAGATTAAATCACCAGTGACATTACTGTCATTTCGTAAATTGTCCGCGTATCTGCGAGGACATTCCAAAATAAATTCATCATATTCTTTTTGCGCTTTTTCCACCCCAAAAAATGTATCTAATTTATAATCACTTAAAATTTTTTCATAATCTTCTTTTGAATATTGTTCATTTCTAAAACAAAACTTTCTATTTCTAAGACCGGCGCACATTAAACAATTAGTGCAATTATGGCAATCGTATAAAAATTGTGAATCAATACAAGACAAACAAAGTCGTGAATATTTGATTTGATATGATAAACTGACAATAAAACATTCATAAAGCCACTCGCTTTTTGACCGAATATTCATACAATCCATCATATCTCTGCCGGCCAATATGAAATAGCTATACGAAACATTTTCAATATACCAAGCGACAAAAACCATGTAGCAATTTTTCCCGAAAGCGAAATCCTGCGTGTACTCACAATTGACGCTGGCAATATCGTTGTCATTTATCAAGGCCATATGTGGAACTTTTAAGGAAAACTCTTTCCATTGCTTAAAAAATGGTCGAGAAAAATCATAATCTTGTCCGTAACTTTTTGGGTCCCATTTATCGCTCCACCAACATTTATTGCAATAAACGATAATTTTTGACTCTTTTGAATAAATCGTTATCACTCCCTTTTTGCATAAATCGCATTTTCTGTTATATAAAGAAATATTGTTTTTCCACGCAAACCTTCTTTGCATTCGACATTCCGGACAAAACGACGGCGGAGAAACTTTTATTTTTTCATAAAACCCAAAATCATCCGGCTCGATAGTGAAATTTTTTTGGCAATTTTGGCAAGTTTTTGTTTCGCTTTTCAT
>JBAPNK010000002.1:0-5863 GCA_049279095.1 Minisyncoccia bacterium | reverse complement strand
GCTAATTTATGCATATGCTAATTTTAGCGACACAAAAATTTTCAATCTAGGCTATAGCATAGATGTAATAAAACAAATATTGCGCAAGGACCGTCCTTGCGCAATATAAGATTTTTTTAATTTTTATTTTATTGTATTACCTGTCTTGATCACATGCTCGACAAGGGTGTAAGTATACCCCATTTCGTTGTCGTACCAGCCCATCACTTTCACTAAGTTACCACCGACGACGCGGGTCATTGCCAAATCAGCAATCGAGCCAAACGGACTGCCTAAAATATCGCTCGAGACCAGTGGTTCTTCAGTCACCGCAAAAATATTTTTCCAGCGTGCGTCTATAGCAGCCTTTTTTAGAATGGAATTCACCTCTTCAGCTGTCGTATTTTTTTTAGAAATAAACGTCACATCAACGATTGATCCCGCTGGCACCGGCACCCGCATGGAGATGCCATCGAAAAGCCCCGTCAATTTCGGAAACGCTTTGGTCACGGCGATTGCCGCCCCGGTCGAAGACGGCACGATGTTTTGCGCCGCCGCGCGACCTTCGCGAAAATCTTTTTTATTCGGTCCGTCCACAATCCCCTGGCTGGCAGTGTATCCGTGCACAGTATTTAAAATAGCTTTTTCTATTCCCAGAGCTTCGTCTAAAATCGCAATAAGCGGACTCGCGGCGTTGGTCGTGCAAGAAGCGTTGGAAGTAATATCGCACGAACCAAATTTTTCTTCATTCACGCCCAATAAAATAGTTTCTCCGTGAATTGGCGGAAGCAAGGCTTCCGCAGAATCTTTAGCTGGCGCACTGATCACAACTTTTTTCGCGCCGGCATCTAGATGCACTTTGGCTTTTTCGTAATTAGTGAAAAGTCCGGTTGACTCCACTACCACATCAATATTTAAATCTTTCCACGGCAAAAGAGCCGGGTCTCTTTGAGCCAGAACTTTCACCTTTTTTCCGTCAATCAGCAAGCTATCGCCGTCCACTTTTATGTCATGTTCCCAAGTTCTATAAACCGTGTCATATTTTAAAAGATAAGCCATATTTTTAATGTCGCCCAAATCATTCACCGCTACGATTTCAATCTCGGGTCTGTCCCAGGCAACTTTTAAAAATGCCCGACCGATTCTGCCAAAACCATTGATGCCCACTTTGATTGTTTTCATAATTTTTATATTTAAATTTTAATATTATAAGTATAACATAAAAGCCCCCTATTGCTCCTCCCCCTAATGTAGGGGGAGGTTGGGTAGGGGTATAATTATGCTATTATAAAAATATGTCCGAACCCGAAACACAATTCATCCACCTCCACACCCACAGCCACTATTCCCTTTTGGACGGGCTTTCTAAATTGGAAGATTTGGTGGATTTGGCGAAAAAATTTCATATGCCGGCGATGGCCATCACCGACCACGGTAATATGTACGGCGCGATTGAATTTTATAAGTTGGCGAAAAAGGCCGGCATCAAACCGATCATCGGAGTCGAAGCCTATATGACTGCCGGCAATCGGAAAGACAGGACAGCCGAAATAGGCGGAGGCAAAAGATATTACCACTTGACTTTGCTCGCCAAGAATTTGCAAGGTTATAAAAATTTAATGCGCCTGGTGACAATAGCCAACTTGGAAGGCTATTATTACAAACCCAGAATGGATAAAGAGATATTGCGAAAATATTCGGACGGTATAATTGCTCTGTCTGGATGTCTCGGCGGAGAACTTTCGCAGACAGTTTTGAGAGGAGATCTGGAAAAAGCAAGTGAGCTGGTAGCCGAGTATCAAGATATTTTTGGCAAAGAAAATTATTTCATAGAAATCCAACGCCATCCCTCGGTTGAAAACGATAAAAAAGTGCGCGAGGATTTGGTTGCCCTAGCTAAAAAAAATAATGTGGTCGTAGTCGCCACACAGGATTCGCACTATCCCTGCAGTGATGATCACGAAGCGCACCATACTCTGCTTCAAATAAACACGCATGGTGACGGAAAAGATGGCACTAAATTTGAATTTTCGGATGACGACTTTTCTTTCTTCGACACGCCGAAGGCACTAGAGGTGTTTAAAGATGTGCCGGAGGCGGTTACCAATACAATGAAAGTTGCCAATATGTGTAATTTAGAACTTGAACTGGGTAAATGGGTTTTTCCCGATTATAAAATTGAAGATGGTAAAACTCCGGACGAGAAACTTCGCGAACTCACATATGCTGGTTTTGAACGCCTTCAACTCCAAAAAACAAAACAAGTTTTGGAACGAGTGGAATATGAATTAAAAGTTATTTTTGATAAAGGCTATGCGCGCTACTTCTTGGTAGTGGGCGATCTTTTACGGCACGCCAAAGAAAATAAAATTTTATACGCCATTAGAGGGTCCATCGCCGGAAGTATGGTCACCTATCTCATAGGTATTACCAATATTAATTCTCTAGAATATAAAATCCCTTTCGAAAGATTCTTGAATCCGTATCGACCTTCGCCACCCGATATCGATATGGACTTTGCCGATAATCGTCGTGATGAAATGATCGAATATGCCAAGCAAAAATACGGCGCCGATAAAGTGGCGCAAATCGGAACTTTTGGCACGATGATGGCGCGAGGCTCGGTCAAAGATGTGGCTCGTTCACTCGGTTATGAATATTCTATCGGCGACAGACTTTCTAAAATGATTCCGCTCGGCGCGCAAGGCATGCCGATGACCATAGAGCATGCGATAGAAATAGTCCCAGAATTGGCCGAAGCATATAAAACAGAAAAAGATACAAAAAAAATAATTGATCTGGCAAAAAAATTGGAAGGCTGTGTGCGTCATATTTCCGTGCACGCCGCCGGAGTAGTGATCGCTCCACTGCCGCTCGTAGAATACACTCCGCTCCAATACGATCCCAAAAGTGAAGGCAAGAGAGAGAAAAAAATAATCACCCAATATGATATGTATTCCATTGACCCGGATCACGGAGCCGGGGTGGGATTGCTTAAATTTGATTTCTTGGGCATCAGAAACTTGTCCATCTTGGCCGATGCCGTAAGTTTGGTAAAAAGATTTTATAATATTGATATAGACATAGAAAATATCCCGCTGGATGATAAAAAAACTTTTACGCTCCTCGCAAATGGTCAGACCGAGGGACTCTTTCAACTCAACGGCTCGGGTATGACCAGATATTTGAAAGAATTGAAACCGTCGTCCATTCACGATATCAACGCAATGATCGCGCTGTATCGCCCCGGACCTATGGAATCCATCCCGGAATATATCAAACGCAAAAACAATCCCGCATTGGTAAAATATTTGGATCCGCGAATGAAGAAATTTTTAAGCGATTCTTATGGTCTTATAGTATACCAAGACGATCTTCTTTTTTGCGCCATAGAAATCGCCGGCTACAACTGGGAAGAAGCCGACAAATTCCGCAAGGCCGTCGGCAAAAAAATACCTGCGGAAATGGCCGCGCAGAGAGAAAAATTGACCAAAGGAATTATTGCAAATGGCCAGACGCCGGAATTCGCGGAAAAACTTTGGAAACTTTTCGAGCCTTTTCAGGCATACGGATTCGGAAAAGCTCACGCGGCAGCGTACGGCAAGGTCGCTTACCAAACGGCTTATATGAAAGCGAATTATCCGGTGGAATATATGACCGCGATCTTGACGGCTGAATCCGGCGATGTGGAAAAAATCGCGGAAATTATCGAAGAATGCAAGCATATGAAAATTCCGGTTCTGCCGCCCAACATCAATGAAAGTTATGGGGGCTTCACGGTGATAGAAAAAAATAAAATCAGATTCGGTTTTTACACTATCAAAAACCTAGGCACAGATATTTCCGACAGTATTATCGCGGAAAGAAAATTAAATGGCAAATTCAAATCCATCACCGATTTTCTGGACCGCATCAAACATAAAAACTTGAACAAGAAATCGATGGAAGCGCTGATCAAGTCCGGCTGTATGGATGACCTGCCTGCCGGCAGGCAGGATGGGAGCGACCGCGGAGTTCTCCTGGCCAACTTGGAATCAATGCTGGAGTACAACCACGAAGGCAATAAGCAAAATGAAAATCAAATTTCCCTTTTCGGCGGAGCTTCCGAAATCAAAGTGCCGGAATTTAAATTGGCTGTTGCGGAGGCGGCAACTCAAGCCGAAAAATTGCTGTGGGAAAAAGAATTGCTGGGTTTATATATTTCCGGCCATCCGCTCGACCGTATTCGCGATAAATTGGAAAAACGAGACATTAATATTAGAAAAATAAAAGAAGGCACGGATCATAATGTCGGTAATGGAGCGACAGTGGCGATTGCCGGAATAATAGAAAACGTGAGACAAGTGGTAACAAAAAACAACGAACGAATGGCGTTCTTAAAAATCGCCGACTTGACCGATTCCATCGAAGCCGTCTGTTTTCCGTCTATTTTTGCGAACTGCGCCCCGATATTGGTGCCCGAAAAATGCATCGCCCTCTCCGGTAAAGTTTCCAACCGCAACGGCGAAAAAAGCATCATCATCGAAGCCGTGAAAGAAATTTAACTACCCCATAGGCAAGACCTATGGGGTTATACTTTCTTGTGAAATTATAATTTGATATAATATAAACATGAATTTTTTAAAAGAAGATCGAACTTTTATGGATATGGCTATTAAAGAGGCAAAAATTTCACTAGATGAGGGAAATTTTCCCGTTGGTGCTGTGCTGGTTATAGATGGCAAACTAGTTGGAAAAGACAGAAACTCCATTCATTCCAATAAAGATTGGATATCGCACGCAGAAATAAAACTTCTTTCAAGATACTCCTCTCTTATTAAGAAAGAGATTAAAAACAAAAACTCCATAGTGAAAATTTACACAAGCCTAGAACCATGCCTAATGTGCTTTGGCGCATCTGTTCTTAATAGAATTTCAAGAATAGTTTATGCTTGTCCCGATCCTTTTACAGGAGCTCTGAATATACACTTAAATGACTTACCTATAGGATATAAAAAAATGTGGCCTAAAATTTCTAGCGGGTTAATGAAAGAAGATTCTTATAATTTGGTGACAGCCTGTATGCAAAAACAAGGCACGAATAAATGGAATAAGGCACTTGATCTGTATAAAAAACTGAAATAACTACCCCATAGGTCTTGCCTATGGGGTAGTACTTTTGTTATAATAAAAATATGTCCATAAGAAAAGTGAATTTCGTAGAAAACGAATATTATCACATTTATAATCGTGGCAATAGTAAGCAGAAAATTTTTCTTGACATAGAAGACTATAATCATTTTATAAAACTGCTTTATTTATGCAATTCGATAAAAAGTATCACCTGTCGAGACATATCAAAAAATACTTATGATTTCGATCGGGAAGAAACTTTGGTTTTTATCGGCGCATGGTGTCTTATGCCAAACCATTTCCATCTATTGATTAAAGAAAAAACAGAAAATGGAATTAGCAGATTTATGCAAAAAATTTCAACTGCTTATTCAATGTATTTTAATAAAAAATATAAAAGAACAGGGGGATTATTTGAAGGAAAATTTAAATCTCAATATGTTGATACTGATCGATATATGAAATATCTTTTTTCCTACATTCATTTAAATCCAATAAAATTGATTGAACCAAAATGGAAGGAAACGGGTATAAAAAATATTAAAAATGCCATAAAATATTTAAGAACTTATCAATATTCGAGCTATCTGGATTATATAAGAGAAGATAGATTAAGATTAAAAATTCTCGACAAAAAAGAATTTCCAAAATATTTTCCGTCTAAAAATTCTTTTGAAAAAGAAATCTTTGAGTGGCTAAGCTTTACCCCATAGGCAAGACCTATGGGGTATCAAAAAAACAGTGAAGGAAATTTAGAAATTACTTAAAAAGG
>JBAPNK010000001.1:0-2358 GCA_049279095.1 Minisyncoccia bacterium | reverse complement strand
GACCAAGTTTTTCCAAGATCGAATGCCGGGATGCATTTGGTTATTCTAGCATATTGGACAAAAAATCAGTAATCTGTTATACTCAAAATGTTGAAATTTACAAATTTTTTCATTTAATTTAAGTCGGATTGCAGGAATATCCATATATTATGAAGTTTATTTTAAAAACATTAGACAAAGCTCTCTTGGAAAAATAAAACCCTGTCCGCAATGTTACGCATAGCGTTGCAGGCGGGTAAAAATATAGTGGCCTGTTCTTGTAGGCTGGCAAAAAGCTTATGAGCATAACAATAATAATCTTAATCGGAGTCGGCGTACTCCTTTTGGGCGCAGGCATCGGATATTATCTCCGCCTAATTATCGCGCTCGGCAAACGAAGGTCCATCGAAATTGACATCAAGCAGATGATGGTCGGCGCGAAAGAAGAAGCGCAGAAAATCACCGACGAGGCGAAAAAAACTTCTGAAACAAAGTTGGCGGAGTTGCACGAGGAAGAAAAAAAGAAAGAGCATGAATTCAAAGAAACGGAAAAACGGCTCATTAAAAAAGACGAGTTTTTGGACGCGCGCCAAGTGGAAGTGGACAAAGAGGTGGAAAATATTAAAACGAAAGTGGAAGAAATAAAAAAGATCCAGGAAAAAGTTTTAAAAGTGGAAGAGGAAAAAAGAATGGAGCTGGAAAGAGTCGCAAAATTGACAGAACTTGAAGCCAAGGATGAACTCTTGAAAGATGTGGAGAAAAAATACGAAGAAGATATTTTGGTCCGAATTCAAAAACTGGAAAATAGTAATGAAGAAAAACTGGATAGACGCGCCAAAGACATTTTAGCCACGAGCATTCAGCGCTTGGCTTCCAGCACCGCTTCCGAATTGATGACCACTGTGGTTTCCATTCCCAACAACGAAATCAAGGGTAAAATTATCGGCAAAGAAGGCCGCAACATCCGCGCTTTCGAAAGAGCTTCGGGGGTGGAATTGATTGTGGACGACACGCCGGGCTCGATTATTATTTCTTCTTTTGATCCGATCCGCCGGCAAGTCGCGCGGTTGGCTTTGGAAAATCTAATTCTGGACGGGCGCATTCAGCCGGCCAAAATTGAAGAGCTGGTGGAGAAAGCCAAAGAAGAAATAAATAAAATCATCAAAGAAAAAGGCGAGCAGGCGGTTTACGAATGCGGCATTTTCAATTTTGATCCGCGCATCATCGCGATTATCGGACGACTGTATTTCCGCACCAGTTACGGGCAAAATGTTTTGCAGCACTCGATTGAAATGGCGCATATCGCCGGCATGTTGGCGGAAGAACTTGGCGCGGATGTGGCTATCGCCAAAGCCGGCGCCTTGGTGCACGACATCGGCAAAGCTTTGGATCACGAAGTGGCCGGCACGCACATCGAAATCGGCATGCGCATTTTGCAAAAATTCGGCGCCGACCCGCGCATCATCACCGCGATGAAAAGCCATCACGAGGACTATCCGTATGAAACGATCGAATCCGTCATCGTGCAAACCGCCGACGCCATTTCCGGCGGCCGCCCTGGCGCGCGCCGCGACTCGGTGGAAAATTATCTGAAACGGCTACAAGACCTGGAAGCTTTGGTTAACGCTTTCCCGGCAGTGGAAAAATCCTACGCGCTCCAAGCCGGCCGTGAAATCCGCATCTTCGTCACCCCGGAAAAAATCTCCGACGCTGAAGCCAAACTGATGGCGCGCGACATCGCGCTGAAAATCGAACAAGAATTGAAATATCCCGGCGAAATCAAAGTCACCATGATTCGAGAAACGAGGATTATTGAATATGCTAGATAAAAATTCTTAAATTTTCATAGCGCTTGCCCTTAAAAAACCCTTGATATATAATAGAGGGGTCGTAAATATAAGGATAAAAAGGCTCGCCTTCGCCAAGGCTTCGGCGAGTAAGGTCGAAAAATTATAAAAATAATTTTAAAAATATATGAATAAACAAGCATTAGCTGAATGGGTACACGGAAAGTTGGGCGGCACAAAAGTTCAGGCGGAAGAAATCGTGGACGGATTGTTTGACGCAATCATCGGCACCTTGAAAAAGGGCGGTGAAGTTTCAATCGCCGGCTTCGGCATCTTTTCCGTCAAAGCTCGCGCCGCTCGCATGGCTCGCAATCCAAAAACCGGAGAGCAAGTCAAAGTAGCTGCAAAGAAAGTGCCAAAATTCCGACCTGCTAAAGGTTTGAAGGATATGGTTGCCTAAATTCTTTTCGCGCGAAAAGAATGAAAAAAGAAAAATCCCCCCTCGGGGATTTTTCTTTTTGTGCTAGAATAGGGCTTACAACCGTATGAAAATTCCACAACACATAGTCCTCTTCCCGGACGGGAACAGAAG